>JACFNW010000562.1 GCA_019454665.1 Fimbriimonadaceae bacterium
TTCATTCGTCGTCTTCGCCGTTCGGGTCTTGCCAGAACAGCGTGGCGGGATCCACTTTGTCGATGAACAAGATTCCGTCGAGGTGGTCCACCTCGTGCTGGATGACTCGTGCGGGGAGCCCTTCCATCTCGTATTCGACGGGGCGCCCGTTGCGGTCGTAGGCGCGCACCACCACGCGCTTGGCCCGCTTGACGTCGCCGTAGAGGCCCGGGATGGAGAGGCAGCCCTCCTGGCCGATCTGCTCGCCGGTGGCCTCGACGATCTCGGGGTTGATGAGCGGGATCGCCTTCGACCCGCCCGGCGCGATGATGACGATGCGCTCGAGGACGCCGATTTGAGGGGCGGCGAGCCCTTGGCCGTTGGCGGCCTTCATGATGCGCACCATGTCGTTGATCAGGTGCTGGTGCCGCTTCGCGACCTTGGTCACCGGCTTGGCCGCCTGCCGGAGGACGGGGTCCGGCACTTTGTAGACCGGCCGCTCCGCATCGCGGACGTACAGCGGCTTGTACTCTTCAGGCACAACGACGTCCATTCGGGGGAGATTATGGCAGAGGGTCTGGTTCCGACCCTGGCTCCCTGCCTGCCGCGCCGGGCGGCATGTACTGACTCGGCCGCCGGATCACCGAGCCGTCGGGGCGGCTCAGGGCCTCGGGCAAGAGGCATCCTTGGAGCATGTGGAGGCTGAGCCCCTGCTTCTCAACCAAGAACCCCTCGGAAGCCAGTCCGAGAATCTCTTTGCAGTGTTTCCGTGTCTTGACGTGGACGTTGACGACTCTGAGTCCTGGTCTGGCCTGAAGGGCTAGCCGTACCGCTCCCGTGAGGTCGGAGTCCGTGGTGAAGACGTACGCTGTGTCAATCAGCCCCGTGACTGCATCGTGCACCAGGTGGGCCCCCAAAGTTGACGTCGGTCTCCTTCTCCTCCTTGGCAAGATAGACCCCACGGCAGAGCTTGCACTTGCGCTGGGTGCTCTTGAACCGACCCATGACGACTCTCACTCCCTCCAGTTCCAGCGCCGACACATACGCCATATGCCGTGAGTCTTGATCGGGGTCGGCGCCTCGAAGTGCCGTGAAGAACTTGGTCAGGACGGGCTGTTCCCTTCGAACGATCCGCTCTGCGACGGCCTTGTAGGAGAGCCACTTGAGATGGTTCTGGCCACTCGAACAGATGGCCCCGTACATGTTGAACCCGTCAATGTACAGCCCGGCGCGCTTCATAAAGCAAAATCCCGCGGGAACTTGCCCGCGGGGGGGCTCACACGTTACCGCGTGAGTGGGGTTACTCATAGTATACAGGCTCCCGAGCCAAAGTCAACCCTCCGGGCGGCGTTCGACCCAGAAGCTACCGCGACGCGACCGTCTTCGCAGCCGTCTCGTTCAGGCCTGCTGCGTCCAGAACCTCGAGCAACGTGGAGTTCGGGTGCGAGCCGCGCAGCTTGGCCACCACGTTGCCTTCTCGGTCAATGATCACCGCCGACGGATAGCTGACGACATCGAAGAACGTGTGGCCCTCGCCGTTGTGGTCGAGATAGAACGGCAGATCGTACGGCTGCTCCTCCACGAACGCCTTGACCTTCGCGGGGTCCTCGTTGCTGATCATCATCACCTCGAGGCCCTGATCGCGATGCGAGCGGTACAACTCGTCCAGCGCCGGCATCCCGCCGACGCAGTAGGTGCACCACGTCGCCCAAAACTCGACCAGCACCACCTTGCCCTTGAGCGAGGACAGGCTCTTGAGTTCGCCATCCATGCCCTTCACTTCAAAGACCGGGGCCTTGGTCCGAGGGGCGGTGCGCAAGGCCTCGACCGGGTCCTCGGCCTTGCACCCCGCCAAGACGGCCAACACCGGCACCAAGAGACAGCAACGCAGAAGACGGGTCATGACCGGGAATTGTAGCCGACCCTCGCGAAAAGCGCTCCAAGAGCAGGACGGCAACGGACGGGCGGTTGACAAAATGTAGACATGCGTCTGTGCCTCT
>JACFNW010000563.1 GCA_019454665.1 Fimbriimonadaceae bacterium
CCTGGTTTGCCTTCTTGCGATCGGAGGGTTCGACCCGCTCCGACGCGGCGGCTGAGTTCAAAATGCGTTTCGAACGGAATCGAGGTCACCTCGGTCCGCACGGTTTCTGTGGATTCGACTTTAGACGTCTGACCTGTGGCCAGACCCGACATCGCCATCAGGAACCCCATGACGGCGGCCAGTTTTTGTGCAGTGCGCATTCGGCACCTCCTCTTGCGTCCGAGGCGGAATGTACCAGATTCCGCCGGCCTCCTCTGTTTCGGCAGATCGGGCCAAGGACCTCAGGGGGTTGGCGCAATCGCGTCAAACTGGAGCCGACCGAAGGCAACTTTCCGGTTCTGTTCGGCGTTCTAACGTATCACCTGCGCCGCCGTTCGCGGGTGCGCTTCATCGCATGATCATGGTGCCCCGACCCACCGCGCACGACGAGTCTGAAATCGCGCTTGGTCCTATCCCGGACTCGACGGTGCGGAATGTCCTCAAGGCGTTGCTGCTGAACAGCAACGACGGCGTGGCCGTGACCGACGCCTCGCTGGGCATGCTCGCGTGCAACGGCATGTTCGGCCACTACTTCGCCATGGACTATCGTTGGGCGGTTTCCGCGTCCGCCGAGGAGGTCAGCGACCATGTGGCCACCCTCGTGGACGACTACGAGGCGTTTCGGGAGCGGGTGATCCGAATCAACTCCCATCCCGAGAGCACGTACGAGGATCGCCTTGAACTGAACGCGCCTTTTCGCCGCGTCCTGTCTCGGCGTTCCGCGCCTTTCCGGGACCAAGACGGCCGCATCGCGGGCCGCATCTGGACGTTTCGCGACATCACCGATTTGGTTCGGCGACAGCGCTTCCGCGAACTCATCCACGAAGTCAGCCTGTTCAACGACCCCGACCCCGCCAACGTGTGCAAGTTCATCGTGGAAACGCTTGCGGTGCACTACGGTTCCGGAGCGGTCCTGGGGTTGGTGCGGGGCGACCGCATTCTGTTCCGGAGCCATGCGGGGCTCCCCGAGGACTACTGCCCGGCGAACCAACTCGCTCTGAACCAAGCGTACGACCGCGTCCCCCTCGCGACCCGTCAACCGTTCATCGTCGAAGATGCGCGCGAAGCGGGTGAGTTCTGGAGCAACGTTCCCGCCCGCCACGGCCTCACCCGATATCTGGGTACCTGCGTTTACAACCGCGAGAACGAGGCCATCGGCACGCTCAGCGTTCTGGATGGGCGGACGGATGTCGCACACGACGGCATAGACGTCGAGTTCCTGACGACGTTGGCCATGCGCCTCTCGGTCGAGCTGCAGCGAGAAACCGCCTTGGAGGAGAAGGTCCAGAGCCAGCAGGTGCTGATCGCCCAAAAGGAACGCGAGATCGAGGCGACCACGCAGACGCTGGAGGCGATGAACGCGGTGTTCCGAGCCGTGGCCGGCCAGGGAGACATCGCCTCCATCGTGCAGGACCTCACCCAGGCTTACCGGGGTGTTTTGGGCTACGACGCCCACGTCGTGGCCCTGCGCCGTTCGGATGGACGTTGGCAAGCGGCCACGACTCATGCGGACCGCCGATTCGAGGCCGAGCCCATCCCGTCGCCCGTCATCGTCTCGGAACTCGAGTTCTGGGCCGCGTACGGCGACGGCGGCACCGAAGGTCACGACCTGGTCCACAGTGGACCTTGCGCGAGCGCACTGGCCTCGCGCATGGGCACGCCGTTCGTCACCAAGATCGGGGTCTACGACGAGGGCCAGCCGATCGGTTTCGCCTTGTTCGGTGTGGAGTCGGCCCGCGACTGGGACGATCCGCACTTTCGCCAGCATCTTGAGGCGATCACCGAGCAACTCGTGGTCCTGTGCAACTGGGCCCATCTGGAAGAGCGGCTCGTCGAGGCCAGTCTCGAGTTGGAAGAGACCCAGCGCCGCCTGGTGCAGAGCGAGAAGCTCAGCGCCGTCGGGACGCTCGCTGCCAGCATCGCCCACGACATCCGCAACA
>JACFNW010000564.1 GCA_019454665.1 Fimbriimonadaceae bacterium
GACCTCCTCCAACAGACTTGCCAGGATGGCCACCACGTCTTTGGCCGTCTGGTCCACGGGAAAGATGCGTCCATCGGGGCGCGTATACACCTTCAGGCCTCGCCCGACCAGCAGGTCCACCATCTGCCGATTGGTCCACCGGTACATCGCCGGACGCAAGAACCGCGCCTCCTCCCGGCGAAAGCCCTTCAACACGTCCTCGATTTCGCCCGCGTGCGTGATGTTGCACTTGCCACCGCCCGAGATCGAGATCTTAGTGCCCAGCCGAGGGGTCTTTTCCAGCAGGATCACGCGCGCACCAAGGGACGCCGCCCGCCAAGCCGCCACGATGCCCGCCGCCCCGCCACCTACGACGAGGACGTCGCAACGAGGTGCGTCAGAAGGGTTCGAAGACGACGATGGGTTGATCGAGGTGGCCGTGTGAGAAGTAAAGCCTACCGTCGGGCCCAAATGCCATAGATCGGACTTGGGTGTGGATCTGACCGGTCCGAATCTCCTCGTCGTCGACCGGCGGCTTCGTGTCGCCCCGGCCGAACGTGCGGATGAATCGCCCCTGGCTGTCGAACACCGAGATGCGCGCGTAATGCTCGGCGTCCCGACGCTCGGCCACATAGACGTTGCCTGCCGCATCGCACCGCAGGGCCGTGATGCCCGCCACGTTGCCCAGTTTCATGCTCGGCCCGATGATCGGCCTTGTGCCGCCCTTCCCGTCGGCGGGCACGCGAAACACCGTGCTTCCCGTCCCGATCCAGATCGTTCCGTCGGGGCCGAAGTCGTAAAAGAGCGCTTCCTCGAACTTAAACGCCCCCACGCCTTCCAACACGAACGCGGGCTTCTTGCCAGCCATCTTGGCGAACGTGCCGCCAAAGACGCAGAACAGGCTGCCGTCGCGTGCGTACCGTCCGCTCCAGGCCCATCCGCCAAGGCCCGGCACCTCGTCGTCTTGCATCAGACCCTCGGCGTCTTGGCCCGTGGCCGAGAACCGGAACAACCGATCGGCGTTCCAACTGTGGGCGATCACTTCGCCGGAAGTCCGGTTGACAGAAATACTGATGCTGCCGCCCGGCAGCGTGGCGAAGGTGCTGAGCCCGGAACCGTCCGGATTCATGCGATAGATCGCGCCGTTGGCGTTGCTCGTCACATACAGCCGCCCGCGCCCATCGAAGTCGAGGGCGAACAGGTCCTCGCCGCCGCTGATGTTCAGGTGCCCGACAAGGGCCAAGCCGCTGACCGTCCCGCGCAGGGTCACATCCACCGTCTCCGGGGCAATCGCGATGCCGGATGCCTTGAACGCCTGCACATGAGACGACTGCTTCGGCTGCAGGTCGGCGGTCATCCACGGACCGTCGCTGGTCAAAGCCTTGCTGCGGGAGAGGATGACCTCCTTGCCTTCGGCATCCTTGCCCTTGTAGCGCTCCACGAGGTCCACCCAATCCACGCGGATGCCTTCCAAGACGGTGGGCGTCCCGTTGGCGACCTGAAAACTGCCCGTCAGCGACCCGCCCGCGTAGGCCATGCCCGTGAGGGAGAGGGAGCCTTCGCCCTTCCACGAGGGCTTGCTCAATGCGAACTTGGCTTCCGGAGCGACCTTGCCCGACGCGTCGAGGGTCACGCTGAAACCGATGCCGCCACCGCTCGGCGGTGCCACCACCACCAGTTCTGAAGCGTATTGAGCGATGCGTCCGGAGTAAGCGAACGGGTCGTCGTCTGGTTGCGAGACGCCAAAGGGCAGCAAGGCAACGAATGCGAGCCAAGTCACATGCGCATTTATAACACGCTTCGCCGAAAATGCACACCGATTTTCAGCGAACCCGAATGAGCCTGAACTGCGTACCGTCGAGGACCACCTGCCCCAAGCTTGTCACGTCCGCCAAATCGGGGAAGGCCTCGGGAATCGGAGCCACCACATAATCCGCGCCGCTCTCCTCAAGGATTCGGTGGCGAACCTCCATCGGGGTGTCAGGCAAGAAGAGCATCA
>JACFNW010000565.1 GCA_019454665.1 Fimbriimonadaceae bacterium
CGTCAGGATGTTCGCCATCTCGGCGGCGGTGTAGGGGTCGCCGTTGGGCCGGAGGAGCGTGAGCTTGACGCCCAGCGAATCGGGCACCGTGGGACGGTGGACGGGCAGACCCTGAAGGGCCGCTCGCGTGGTCACCACGAGTTCCTTGTTGCTGCCGACGTCGCGCACCGACCAGTCGCTCGGGCTCTCGCCGCGCGCGCCGACCCAGATGCTGGTCATGCCGGCGGTCGCGCTGGGGCCGGAGCCGCCCTGCCGCGGCTTGGTGGGCAGGTAGATCACGCGGTCGAGGCCACCCGAGTTGTCTCGGATCGGGATGTAGCCCACCGTCGGCGCGCCGCCCGTCTCGCGGATCAGGTTCGTGCCGGGGCCGCCGCAAACCCACTCGCTGAGCGTCCGCACGTTCGTGCCCGTGGCCAAATCCACCATCCACACCCGGGCCACCTTGTTGCTCGTGCCCGTGGTGTCGGCGACGAAGGCGACGCCCTCGTGAACGGTCGGCGCGTAGGGCTCGGTGCCGGTCGCCGCGCCGCCCGGAGGGGAGACTTGGTAGATCGGCGAGGCGTTCTCGCGCACCCGGCCGTCGGGGCCGAAGTTGTACAGGTCGTAGGCAAGCAACGTGCCGTTGGACGTCGTCACCAAAACCTGGTCGCGCACCGCCGAGTTCCCCACTTCCGCCACCGTGGGCGCCGAAAGCTGGCCGGGAGCGGTGTCGCTCGCCCACAGCAGGTCGTACCCGCGCCCTTGCGCGAAGTCCCGTGCGCCGTCGTCGGGGTCGCCGTCGCCGTCCACGTCTGACGCTGGATTGGCGTCGAACACGTAGACCCGGTTGCCCGAGGTCACGACCAGCAGACCTTTGTAGACCGCTGGCGGACGGAACTCGGTCGAAGCCGTCGTTGCCGGGGCGACGAAGCTGCGAAGCAGCGGCGCGCCGACCTCGACGGCCGTGCTGGAAACTTTTTGCGACCCACCCGACACGGAGCCCGACGTCGAGCGAAGCCCGATCAGGTTCAGCGCCAGCTTGGCGGCGGCGTTGGCGAACCCGTCGCGGATGGGCTCGGCAGCGATGCTCTGCGCGTTGGCCGCGGGCGCCCCGTTGCCGATCTGGCCGCGGTTCAGCGACCAGCTCTCGCCGCGCGTGGAAACGACCACAAACCCGTCGCCCAGGCTCGCCACGCCCAGCGTGCCGCTGGCGTCGCTGACCACGGTGCGCAACTTCGTCGAATCCGCTCCGATGGTGGCCATCGAAGCGGTGAGCACGTCCCAACCCGCTTCAGCCAACGTGAACGGCAGAGCGGCAAGGCCCGAGCCTTGGCCGAGCGCCTGGAATTCGGTGGGGCTGATGCGGTTGGGCGATCGCGTGAGCGGATGGGTGAGATCGAGCCCGAACGTCGAGGCCACCACGGGGCGCAAGCGAATCGGAATGGGCAAGCCGTTGGTCGGGCTGTTGCCCGTTCCGCCCGGCATGACTTCGACCCACAGCACGCCGCCTTGGTCCACGAACTTGCGCAGCCGCTCGCGCTCGAACGTGCTCAGTTGGGCGTCTTGATCGAACGCCAGATACAGCGCGTCGTAATCGCTGATCTGCTCTTCGCTCGTGTTCGCGATGGAAACTTCCCAATAGGCGCCGTAGCGCTTGGTCAGCCGCTCGCCGAGGGCCACACCGGGGCCGCCGACGATCGAAGCGATCGCGTTCCAACGCGCCGCGACCGCTTGCGTGGCCACGGAGGCCGCTCGGGGATTGGCGAACTGCAAACCTGCCGGCTTGGCCGTCTTGTTCTGGTCGAGGTTGTACCAAACGTACGGGAAGTAGTTCGCCGGCACGCCGGCGCGGCGCTGACCGTCGAGCAACACGACGCCCGCGCGCACGGTGTCGGTGCGCCGAGCGTAGCCGACCTGTGCCGAGGAGACCGCGGCAAGCGCCGCGAGCGCGACGAGCGTCCATCCGTTCAGTTTCATCGGTTCACCTCGCCG
>JACFNW010000566.1 GCA_019454665.1 Fimbriimonadaceae bacterium
TCGTTGAACGTAGAAAGTAGGTCAGCATCATGAGGTCCGTACGCGTCATTCCATGTCTTGATGTGAGTGGCGGACGCGTGGTCAAGGGCGTCAACTTCGTCGGACTCCGCGATGCCGGCGACGCGGTCGAATTGGCCCATCATTACGATCTTGAGGGCGCCGACGAACTGGTCTTCCTCGACATCGGGGCGTCGCACGAGGGGCGTCGGACCGTCGTCGAACTGGCCGACCGCGTGGGCAATCAGGTGTTCATCCCGTTCACGGTGGGCGGCGGCCTGCGTACCGTCGAGGACATTCGTTGCGCGCTTCTGGCCGGGGCCGACAAGGTCAGTCTGAACAGTGCGGCGGTGGCGCGTCCCGAACTCATCTCCGAGGCCGCCGAGCGCTTCGGGTCGCAATGCGTGGTGCTCGCGATCGACGCTCGCAAAGAGGGAGACTCCTGGCAGGTCTTCACCCACGGGGGCCGACGAGCAACGGGCAAGGATGCGGTCGCTTGGGCGCGCGAAGCCGTCGAGCGGGGCGCGGGCGAAATCCTGCTCACCAGCATGGATGGCGACGGCACGCGGGACGGTTACGACCTTCCGCTCACGGCAGCGGTTTCGCGAGCCGTGGGCGTCCCCGTGATCGCCAGCGGCGGGGCGGGCAAGCCCGAACACCTCGTGGGGGCCGTTCGCCAGGGCGGCGCCGATGCCGTGCTCGTCGCGGGCATCCTGCACGACGGCGTCTGTCGCGTGAGCGACCTGAAGCGCGCCATGGTCGAAGCGGGCATTCCCGTGCGCGACCTGCCTCCGGGCTCGCGGGCGTACGTCGGCTGACTCACTTT
Source organism: Fimbriimonadaceae bacterium (assembly GCA_019454665.1). Taxonomy (GTDB): domain Bacteria; phylum Armatimonadota; class Fimbriimonadia; order Fimbriimonadales; family Fimbriimonadaceae; genus UBA2387. The sequence goes on from JACFNW010000566.1 coordinate 824, forward strand.
CTCGTATTTCGATCCCAACGTTTGGCATGAACTGGCGTATCCTATTGGACTAAGCCATGCGTATCCGAGCGACGATGCTGATCGCGGCGCTAGCCGCTGTGGGAACCAGTCACGCCATCTGGCCCGATGTCGCCGCCCCGTCGGTCTTCCAGTACTGCGGGATGATGGGCGGCGGAGACAACTTCGTCATGGAGGGCTCGTGCACACCTGTGGGGCCAAGGCACGTCCTTACGGCGGCGCACTTGGGCTCGACCCGAGTCAAGATCGGCGGGGTGGTCTACATGCCCGTGCAGAAGATCAACCACCCGAGCGCCGACCTCTCCATCGTCGAGGTGAACGGGACCTTGCCCAATTGGTACCAGTTGCATCTGACCCCTTACACCAACCTCGACCGAAAGCAGATCGCCTTGGTCGGGCACGGGTTCACGGGGACTCCAAGACCAGACGGGTCGGGTTACATCATCAACAACACGTCGAACTCGGTGTTGCGATCGGGCATGAACGTACTCGGGTCGCGCGACCAGTTCGAGGTGAACGGGCGCACAAGCTGGTCCATGCTCTGGGACGTGGACAAAGAGGGCTATGTGGACCGATTGGGCGACGGACCGGCCATCCCCGGCGAGTGCCAGGTTGCCGTCGGCGACTCGGGCGGCTCGATGTTCGTCATGCACGAAGGAGTCTGGCAACTCGTCGGCGTGATCACGTTCACGTTCCGCGATCCCACCAACACCAGTTCCAACACCTATGGCGCTGGCGGCGGTGGCACCGAACTGTACGCGTATCGCGACTGGATCAATTCGACATTGCCCCCTAAGATCAATTCGACGGGCACGGCGACCCTCCAGAACCTGAACACCAGCCCCGCGAACCACACGATCCGCGTGGAAATCCGCGCGCCGGGTGGCTCGACCCCTCTGGAGGTGCACCGGTTGAACCTGAACGCCAGCGGGGGCTACACGTTGCCCACCTACCGGGTCGGCGAGTTCGACATCCTGGTCAAGGCGAGCCATTGGCTGACCTCCAAGTTCACGAGCGTGTGGCTTGGGGCGGAAGGCACCACCGGCCTGAACGTGTCGCTCCGAAACGGCGACGTGGATGGCAACGATGCGGTGAACATCGCGGACTTCTTGCTCCTTCGCGGCGCGTTC
>JACFNW010000007.1 GCA_019454665.1 Fimbriimonadaceae bacterium
CGCCGAACGCCACGTCGTGCGTCTGCCCGTCCATGGTCACGCTCATGCAGGGCTCGCCCAGCTTGCCCGTGCCGACGGGTGCGACGCAGTGGCCGCAGCGGATGATGCAGTCGTACTCAAACACCTGGGTCGCGGCTTGCTCGTGGTGCTCGCTGAGGACGCCGAGGTGCGGCGTCATGAAGATCGAGTCGATGGTGAGCATCGTCACGCCCTCGGGCTGATAGGCGTCCATCATCATCAACGCCGATTGGGCGCCGATGATCATGTCCAACTCCATCATGCGGATGAGCGTGTCGGTCGCTGCGTTCTCTTCGAACATCTTGCCCACGTCCATCTGGCGCTGCACGCCGACCAGGCCTCGGGCGAGCGATTTGTGGTGGTGGAACGCCAAGCGCAGGGCCTCGCGCGCCACAGCCTGCTCGATGAGCAAGTCCTCGTAGGCGTGGGGGATCGTCGTGGGCCGGATCATCTTGTTGCGGAGTCGGTTCTTGACCTCCGAAGGGTCAATTTCGAACGGCAACCACCGCGCGATCTTCTCGATACCGGCTTCCTTGAGCACGTTGCAGATCGAGTAGCTCATGCCCAGGTTCGCCGAAACCGTGCGGTTGAACACGCGGTCCACTGCTTGCCCGTCGGCGTCGTACTTGATGACGTCCGAAAACACGTCGGTGGTCGCGCCGCCGATGTCCACGGCTAGGATGTTCAGGTTCTCCTTGCGCGCGTAGTTCTTGATGAGCTTGCCGACCGCGTTCGGCGTCGCCATGACCTCTTCGCTGGTCCAGTCGAGCAGCTTGGAGTAGCCCGGCGCCTGCTGCATGACGTGCTCCAAGAACAGTTCGTGAATCTCGTCGCGGGCCGGGTCGAGGTTCTCGCGGTCGGTGGTGGGCCGCAGGTTGGGCACGACTTTGGTGGCGATGCCCTCGCCCAGCGTTTGCTTCACCTCGTTCTGGCAATCCTGGTTGCCCGCATAGATGACCGGCAGCTTCATGTCGCCGAAGCGTGGCTTGGGATCGGCGGCGCGGATGATCTCGGCCATCTCGATCTGCTGCTTGGATTGGCCGCCATCGGTGCCCCCGGACATGAGGATGATGTCTGGGCGGAGCTGGCGCAACCGCTTGACTTTTTCGAAGTCTTTGCGCCCGTCGTCTTTGGCGAGCGTATCCATGAGGATCGCGCCCGCGCCGAGCGCGGCACGCTCCGCCGATTCGGCGCTGATGTTCTTGACGAGCCCGGCGACCATCATCTGAAGGCCGCCGCCCGCCGAGCTCGTGGACACGTAGAGGTCGGAGCCGTCCAGGTCGTCGCTCCGATCCCCGCTCTTGACGCCCTCTTTGTACAAGCGCGCGACGGTCCCGTTCTTGATCAGCTTGCGCCGCCCCGTTTTGAAGCCTTCGGGCACGGTGTTCTCGGTGAGTTCTTCGAGTTCGGTGATCGCGTTCAGGACGCCGATGGTGACGTCTTCGAAGGGTCTTTCGACGGTGGTCGGGGCTTCACCACGCGCGACGAGCCGGTACTCGCCTTGGTCGTTCCGCTCGATGAGGATGGCTTTGGTGGTCGTCGAACCGCAGTCGGTCGCCACGATGCGCTTGATGTCGTCGGCCATGTGAGGCTTAGATTATGACCGGAAACACGCTTGCTCGGCTTGGCGCGCGGGCCGACGCCCTTGAAAAACGCGAAAGGGCAGGAAGGAGTCGGTCAAACTCCTTCCTGCAGGTAAGAACTGCACGCTTCCGAGAGGAAGCTTGTTGTTCGTTACTTCGCGGACTTGCGTCGGCGTCGCAGAACCGCCGCGCCGAGGCCAGCGCCGAGAGCCACGAGCGAAGCGGGCTCCGGAACCGGGTTGACGTCGCCGGGGGTGATCTTGAAGTCTGCGGGGAGCGGGCCGTTGCCGGAACCGCCGCCATCCGTACCGCTCATCGCGGAACCGTCGGCTGCGACTTCGAAGGCGACCTTGTCACCGCTGGTGAGCACCACATAGGCGTCGGCCGAGTTGTTCGCGCCGAAGCCGCCGAAGTCCACACCGCCGAACTCGGCACCGTAGAGCTTCTCGCCCGCTTGGCCGGAACCGAAGGCAACCGAATCCTCGATGGCGGACCAGTGAGTGGCATCCACCGAGCCGTCCATGTTGGCGTCGATTGAGTCACCGACCTGACCGGAGAAGTCCTGAACCACCAGGTAGGTGCTGGTGCCCGTGTTGAGCGTGAAGGCGTTGCCCGACTGGACGTTGGAGCTCGTGCTGGCGTTCTGGGACATCTGGTGCTCCATGTTCTGGAGGAGCAGAAGGCCGTTCTCGCCGGAAACCACGTTGTCGAGGCTCAGGGCCGAGGTGATCGTGCCAGCGTTCTCCGCGCCACCCGAAATCTCGATGACCGTGAGGTTCGAGAGATTCTGATTCGCGCCGGACTTGATCTCGACGTACTGCCAGCCGGATGCGTCGATGCGGCTAGCGTCGCGAACGATCTCGCTGAAGTTGACCTGAGATTGCGCAGCCACCATGGACGAGGCGCCCAGAGCTGCGGACCATGCATAGAAGCGTACGTTCATAACCATAACCTCCCAACCGTATGGGAATCGTAACCTCGAGCGTTCTGTGCGAGTCTCTCAACGCTCCTGCGGCAACCAAAGGGTAACCAGCCCTAACCGCAAAAGCAAGACTTACACTCCCGCTCGGTGTTCATTCTATCACGCGTCCCCCCGAGTGTCAATGCCTGATCGAAGAAAAGTGGACTTTTTCATCCCCGTCCGCCTCACTCGACCCGACGACGACAAACGACGGACCGACTCCGTAGTTGTACCACGTCCAGCGGCTCGACGCACACCTTCAGGGGCGTCGAGGCCGAATGAACGACGGTTTTTTCATCCAGAAGCATCGCGACGTGCCCCGGCCAGTACACCAAATCGCCCCGGCGAAGGTCCCCCGAGACCTCTGTGCCCAGACTCGCCGCCTGCATGTCCGTGTCGCGAAGCGCAGGAACACCCGCGAAGGCCAAGGCGCACTGGACGAGGCCCGAGCAGTCTATCCCGAACCCGGATCGCCCGCCCCACCGGTAAGGCGTCTCGACGTAGCGGAGAGCCGTTTGCACGAAGTCGGCCAGCGTCTCGTCCAAAGCGATCAGGTGAGCGGCGTCCACGAACCCCCCGGAATCCAGTTCGGCGTAGCGGGGCCCCATGTCCACCACTCGAACTCGCGACAGCGCGGACAACTCCTCCACGACGGGCGACTTGAAGTGCGCCTCGGCGAAGACCAGCGTTTGCACCGCCGAGACACGATGGGTCGGGTCGGAGAGCCTTGTGCTCAGGGCGTCCGAACGGACGTAGCCCACATAGCCGTCGAGACCGCACTGGCCCCACGACCACCCGGCCTGCGATTCGTACACCGTGAACGGTTCGCCGAGCAGGAGTTGCGAGACGGCGCGAGCCGTCGGTCGGGGCCCCTCGGTCAGCGCCGCGTGGGGCACCACGACCTGGTTCGCCACGCCACGCACGAACTTGGCCGAGGGCACCTGGCCCTGCAAGTGCTCGGCGGCTATGTCGTCTCGATAGGGGTGCAGTCGGGGGTCCAGCGGGTTCATCGTTGCTCCAGTCGTTGGCGGCCCTGGGCCAGCATCTTGCGGAGATAGGCCCGATACGCCTGCCCTCGATGCTCGGTCGCCAACCGTTCGAATTGCTCGTCGTCCACAAATCCCATGCGCCACGCGATCTCTTCCACACAGGCGATTTTGAGGCCCTGTCTCTGCTCGATCGTCCCGATGAACATGGCGGCTTGGAGCAGCGACTCGGGCGTGCCCGTATCGAGCCATGCCACGCCGCGCCCGAACATCTCGACGTGGAGTTGGCAGCGCTCCAGGTAGGCGCGGTTCACGTCGGTGATCTCCAGTTCGCCCCTTGGCGAAGGCTTCAGGCCTTTGGCGATGCCGCAAACCTGGTCGTCGTAGAAGTAGAGCCCGGTCACGGCGTAGTTGGATTGCGGCTGCTTGGGCTTCTCCTCGATGGCGGTGGGCTTGCCCTCGGCGTCGAACGAGACCACCCCGTATCGCTCCGGATCGTCCACCCAATAAGCGAACACGGTCGCGCCAGAAGGCCTTGCGGCCGTGGCTTGGAGCATCTTCGAGAGGCCCCGCGCATAGAAGATGTTGTCGCCGAGGACCAGCGCCGAGGGGTGGCCGCCGACGAACTCCTCGCCGATCAGGAACGCTTGCGCCAAGCCGCCGGGGTTGGGCTGCACCGCATACCGCAATTCGAGCCCCCAGGAACTCCCGTCGCCCAGAAGCGCTTCGAACAAGGGCAGGTCAGTGGGTGTGGAGATGACGAGAATCTCGCGGATGCCCGCCAGCATGAGTGTGCTCAGCGGGTAGTAGATCATCGGCTTGTCGTAAACGGGCAGGAGTTGCTTGCTCACGACCTGGGTCGCGGGATGGAGCCGGGTTCCCGCTCCGCCTGCCAAGATGATGCCGCGCCTCGTCACGCCGGCACCCCCCGATGCCCGTAGTGGGACTCGATCCAGCGCCGGTACTCGCCCGAACGCACCGAATCCACCCAGTCGGGATGGTCCAGATACCACTGGACCGTCTTGCGGATGCCCGTGTGGAACGTCTCTCGCGGCTTCCAGCCCAACTCGGATTCGATTTTGTCGGTGGCGATGGCGTACCGCCAGTCGTGGCCCGGGCGATCCTTCACGTAGGTGATCAAGGATTCTCGGTCGGGAAGTTCTGCGAGAACCTCGACGGCTCGGCAGATCTCGCGCACCACGTCGAGGTTCCGCATTTCGCAATTGCCCCCGACGCAGTACGTCTCGCCAAGGCGGCCCCGCTCGGCGACCTGCCAGATCGCGTCCACATGGTCGTCCACATAGAGCCAGTCGCGGACGTTCAGCCCCCGGCCGTAGACCGGCAGCGGCTTGCCTTCGAGCGCGTTGAGGATCATTAAGGGGACGAGTTTCTCGGGGAATTGGCGCGGGCCGTAGTTGTTCGAGCAGTTCGTGAGCTTGAACGGCAACCCGTAGGTGTCGCCATAGGCGCGGACCAGGTGATCGCTCGCCGCTTTGCTCGCCGAGTAGGGGCTGTGGGGGTCGTAGGGGGTCTGCTCGGTGAACTTGCCTTCGTCGCCCAGCGAACCGAACACCTCGTCGGTGCTCACATGGTGAAAAACCTTGCCCTCGTGGTCGGTCCAGAACTCGCGGCAGGCCTCCAGCAGGTGGTACGTCCCGACGATGTTGGTCTGGATGAAATCGCCGGGACCGGCGATGGAGCGGTCCACGTGGCTTTCGGCGGCGAAGTGGAACACCCAATCGGGGCGGTGGTCGGCGAAGGCTTGACGAATCGCTTTCGGGTCGCGGAGGTCGCGACGGATGAACCCATAGTTTCGGGCCGTCTCAATCTTGCTCAGGCTGAGCGGGTTGCCCGCGTAAGTGAGGGCGTCCAAGTTGACGAACCGAACGTCGGGGTGTCGCGGGACCCAAGCCAGGAGGGCCGCCGAGCCGATGAAGCCGCAGCCGCCAGTGACCAAAACCGTCCGTTGAAACTCCATGGGACTCGTCGGGCTTGAAGGTACCCGCTCTTGACCGTCAGGGGGTTCAACATGAGTTCGGCCCTCCGGAGTTTCTTCCGGAGGGCCGATGGCTAGGCGATTCGCGTGAGTTTAGCGGATCACGTTGAGCGGGACGGTCTTGCGGACTCGTTCACCGGTGACTGATTCCGCGAGGATTTCCACGCGGTAGGTGCCGGGCGCGACGGCTCGGTTCGCGTTGTCGCGGAGCGTCCAGACCGCCGTGTTCTGGCCAGCGGCATCGGAGCGTCCTCGGGAGATCGTGTAGACCTCCTTGCCCGTGCCCGAAAGGACGCGGATGGACGTCGTCGCATCGGTGGACAGCGTGTAGCTGATCGTGAACGGCGCGTTCGCGTCTCGGGTCGGTCGGCTCACGACCACGTTGCCGATGACGGCCTTCTGGCTGGCACCCGGCTCCATTTGGAGCGTGAAGGTGCGCACGCCGGGCTCGTTGACATCGAACGTGTAGCCGCTGGCTTGCCGCAGGTCCCGGGCCACGTTGGTGGCCTTGTCGACCAGTCGGAACCGCATGTTGCTGGGCACCGTGCCGATGTTGGGCCATGTGAGCGTGACTCGGCCGGCTTCCTTCACGTTGACCTCGACGGTCCATTCGTGCCGCTTGTTGCTCTCGGCGTAGGCCGCAGCTTGCCGCGTTTGGCCGGTGGCCGGAACGATGGCGACGTCAACGTTCTGCGTGGGCGCCATGGGCGGGTTCATCGCGGTGAGCGTCTTGGCTTCTTCGGCCGAGCGCGCCACGCCGACGAAGTTCCAATCGTCCATGGACTTCTCGGTTCGGGCGACGAGGCGGAGCCGCCATTGGTCGGCGGTCTGCTTGAAGTCGTCCGCGCTTCGGTTGGAATCCGGCAGGAACGGCACCGTGACGTACGGCCACGAGAGCGTGAAGTCCTGGAGCGTGTTGACGTGGATCCAGTAGCCCCGGTTCGGCTCCATCAGGCCCTGCTGGCCCTGGATGAACTTGTAGGACTGCGTCGCCGCATCCCAGTAGGCCACCTCGCCGCTGATGTAGCCCAGCGAGACGAGTTGCGTCCACGTGTAGCTCTGGGTGGGGTTGGCGGCAGAGACGCCGTTGATGCCTCCGAGCGTGATCGCGAACGGATACGGGTTGCCCACCAGGTTCCAACCGGACTTGAGCTGCGTCAGCATGCCGCCCGTCGAAACGTCGGTCGGCGTGCGGGGCGTGCCCTGCAGGGGGTGCGATCCCAGATCGAGGTTGGACACGAGCCATGCCGCCTTGCCGCGCTCGGCGCTGGTGCTCAGCACATAGCCGAACTGCTGCGGATCCCAAGCGTAGGCGACGAAGTCGGTGACGGGGTTGAGTCCGAGGACCGTGCTCCACGACGTGTCGCTGAACTGCCACGGCACGGCGACCAGGTTGGCTCCTTGGGCGATGTTCAGCCGAGGCGTCGCCGAGACGTTGATCGTGCCGGTGACGGTTTTGACGGGGCCGGGGGTCGGCTCGACCTTGACGCTGATCGGCAGGTTGCCGAACACTTGGCCGCTGGCCTCGACTTGGTAGTCCACGAAGCGGATTTCGCGCGGCGGAACGATGGGGAGCGTTTCGACGCCGTCGCTGCCGGCGGCAAACGTCAAACCGGCGGGGAGGGTCAAGGTGACGCGCACGTCGTTCAGCGGCACTTCCTGGTCAATCGTCGTGAAGCCGCGGATGTTGTCAATGTACACCCGGATCGTCATCGGGTTCGGCGTGAGTCCGTTGGTGCCGTTGGGATCGGTGGCGAGCAGCCGCGGCGCGTCCACGACGACCGCATACGGCTTCGTGTAGTTCGAGATGGCCCACGGGCTGCGCACGTAGCTCACGATCTGCCGCGATCCGCCCGCTGCGATGGTCTGCTCGGGGAAGTTCTGGATGTAGGCCGTGGCGTCAATGAGCGTGTCGGGAATGATGGCGTTTTCGCCCCAGTTGAACACGCCATCGCCGCCGATCGCGCCGAGGGGCGGAGGCGACATGTAGGTGTCGGAGATGACGAACTCGTCCGCGGTGGTGGCGTCCGATTGACCGTTGGTGGTCGTCGCGTCGGAAGGCTGGTTCTCGATGCGGAAGCCGTAGGCGTCGGTTTGGCCGAACAGGAAGTCAATGTACTTGGGGAAGCCTGCCGGGTCCTGATTGCGGACGAACCGAGACATGGTGCGGACTTGTCGTCCGCCGTCGCGGTAGGTGTAGCCGACCTTCGGGAAGAAGTAGCTGTTCCCGCCGATCCACGAGTGGCTCTTGTTGGAACCCGTCGCATCGAAGGTGAACGGCGAATTGGTGAGCATCGCCACGTTGTGGCCCAATCGGATGCCCGCATTGACGGAGGCCGTGCCCAGATTGGTCATCGTCCACTGAAGGCGGATGGCGTCGCCCACGCTGTCGGCTCGGAGGTTGACTCGGAGGCCGCCGTCAACGACTTCGGCGATCAGGTAGCGGTCGCTCGCTCCCACGAAAAACAGGCTGAATCCGCCCGTGCCGAACCGCGTCTGCGCGCCGTCGCGAACGATCGTGGCGTAGCCCATGGCGCCCACGACGTAGAAGGGCATGCCCATCGTCAGCACGAGGAAGTCGTCGAAATCGCTTTGAACCGACCCGAGAGGGCCGATCATGTAGCCGAATCGTCCGGCCGCGTTGCCTTGGAACGACGGACTGAAACAGGGCCCTTGTTGGCCGCCGTAAGTGACGGTGCCCGAGAGACCGATCGTCATCAGCATCAAGTCGTTGCCGATGGCATTGGCGCCGAACGTGTCGCTGATGGGGTTTTGCACGTTGGCGATGTCCCAGCACTCGAATTGCCAGCTTGCCTGCGAGAACCCGGTGGCGCTGAGGGCTGCCAAACCGGCCAAGGCCATGCACTTGGCGTAATTCTTGATCTTCATGGTTGCGTTCTGTGAGTTCAAGTCGAAATGAGGTTGGGGTCTCCGGGTCGGGCGAGCCCGGAGACCCTTGGGTTGGCCAGGCTAGCCGCCCTTGCCGGTTTTTCCGCCGTTCTGCGTGTCGCCCGACTTCGTACCGCCGCGGTGCTTGAGGGGCGGGGGCGGAGGAGCGCCGGGGCGCGTGAAGCGTTGCGGCTCGCTGAACACGTACCGCTCGCCGGTGGCGTCCTGCGCCGGTCCCGGGTTGTCCGAGACGGCTCGGGCGCCGACGCGCCACCAGAGCTCGGTGGTGCCGGCGAAAACGCCGGTCAGGTCCACGATCGGCGTGCTCAGGTCGCCCAGGTCGTTGCGGTTGAACTTGGCCAACGTGCGCGTGTTGCTCTTGGTGAACACCGGGGAGGTGGACACTTGGAGCGCGTACGACATGGTGGTCGGGAAGCTCGCGTTGACCGCCGAAGTGAACGTGAACGGGATGGGTTCGGAGACGACCGCGTTCGGCGCGGGGGACACGAGGCCCACCTTGGCGAGGGGGGTCACGATGCCCTTGGCCGCGACGCGGGTCGAGATGAAGTAGCACTCCGTGGCGCCCGTGGTCGTGCCGCCGCCCGTGGTGCCGCCCGTGGTGCCGCCGGTCGTCGTCGTGCCGCCGGTGGTCGTGGTGCCGCCGCCCGTGGTGAAGCCGCCGGTGCCGCCCGTGGTGGTCGTTCCACCGCCGGTCGTGAGACCGCCGGTCGTGCCGCCGCCGGTGGTCAAACCGCCGGTCGTCCCGCCAGAGCCGCCGGTGCCGCCGCCAGGGAGGTCGAGCGCCGCGATGCGGTAGACCAAGGCCACCGAGTACGTGTAGCCCCGTCCGGCGACCACGCCGGGAACATCGTCGGTCGTGGTCAGCTGCGGATCCTCGAAGAGGCATTCGCGGCCGCCGACCGTACCGCCGAAGTCGGACCATTCGACATCGCGGGGGTCCACGCCGTCGGTGGCGCTGCTCATGTTGCCCGGAACCACGGCGACCGGGGTGCCGAGTTGGTCGTTGCGATAGATCTGCCACGCAAAGGCCGTCGTGTTGCCTCGGACGAACAGGTCGCGCGCCCAGGACACTTTCACGCCGGGCTGACCCGCGGGATCCATGATGGCTTCGGCGCGAACGTCGTTGGCCAGGTCGCTGTTGCTGCCCCGGCCTCCGCCGAGCGCGAGCGCCACGACGCCGAGGATGAGGAGGACCGAGATCACGCTGCTGTCGCCCTTCGAGCGGCGAGGCGCGCTCACCGAATCGTCGCGAGACAGCTTGGAGTTGATGTCCGGAACCGAAAAGACCACGCGGACTTTGTCTCCGGGTTGGACGCCCTTACTGGAATCCACGAGTTGGATCTCGGCCGATTCGGGGTCCACGTTGGTCACGCGGGCCGTCGCGACTTGCTCGCGACCGCGGATGACGATCACCTGTTGGTCGCGCTTGAATCCCGATCGGGCGCCCTGGTTGATCAACGCCGCGCCACGATCGCCGAAGCGACCGTCCGACGACTGGGTGTTGAGCACCGTCGCCTGCGGGAGGATCTGCGTGTTGATCTGGGAGACCGCCACGGAAGCGGCCGCGCTGATCGCGTCGCGCAACAACGCGTCGTTGGGCGCATCGGCCGGGCGCACGGGCGACGACGACTGGAGCGCGGCGCCGTTGATCGGCAGACCGGAAGCCACGTCGTAGACCACCACGCGCAGAATGACCGAAGCCTTTTTGCCCGAGCCGGAAGCCGTGATCTCCCAGTTCTTGACTTGACCGGTGACCAGCGTCTCGACGCGGAGGTCCTGGGCGAGCCGCATCAGGCTGATCTTGTCCAAGATCGGTTGCACCAAGCCCAGTTCGGTCGCCTTGCGGGCCACCGTCTCCTGAGGCTCGATGTCGTACCGGCCCAGATTGACCAGCGACGAGTTCACCGCTTCGGCCGCAAGCGCGCCGACGTTTTCGCCGGCCTTGCCGCTTTCATCGAGAAACTCGACGACGGCCCAGCGCGAACGTTGGTTCACTTGGGCGTACGCCTGGTTGGCCACAAAGACCGACACGAGGGGCATGAGAAGCCCGGCAATGGCGAGGTGGCAAGTGACCTTGCCGTAAATCGAGTTGACGAAACGCCTCACAGCGCGACCTCCTTGCAACGATTCATAGTTGTTCGACCGCCGTTATCCATTCGACAATTGTCCGCATCCAAGATCCGCCACGTACCTTCCGGGCGTCGCATATAAGACGTGCTTCAACCTGAAGGCGTTACGGGAAGAAAACGCAAAAACCTCGGAAGGTTTCCTCGTCTCCTCGAAAAGCCCAGGCAAAGGCACGACCCCGCCGGTATGGACGGATTCGATGCCGCAGTATAGCACCACTTTTCCACGGTCTTTCAAGGTGTCGCGGCTCGCTTCGCCCTGGCGATCACCAACGCGGCCACCGACTCGCGCGGCTGATCGGTGTTCACGTCCCAATCCGAGAGAGCGACCTTGACCGGCGACGGGAGCTGCGCGGCCATCCATTGACGGGCTTGCGCCGCGTCCCCCAGCCTCTGCGTCAGCCTGCGGAGCTGGTTCTCCGGGGAGCACCACACCGTCCAAACCTCGTCCGCCAAGGTCAGCAGCCCTGCCTCGAACAGCAGGGGCACCTCGACCACGTCGGCGTCGGTGGCGTAGAGGGCACGGACCGTGCGAAAATGCAAGATGGAATTCAGGCTGAGCCGCGCTTCGGGGTCCTCGGCGACCCGCTCGCGAAGCACTGCCCGGTCGTAATCCAACGGCAAGGCCAACGTCTGGGCGATCTCTTGGCGCACCTCGCTCGCCGAGGCGACCTGCCGGGCGACCTCGTCCGCAGAGACCGTCCTCCAACCCATCGAGGCCAACGTCTCGACGACGGTTGACTTCCCTTGCGCCACGCCGCCTGTGACGGCGATCCGGAACTTCATCGCCCCACCCCCGCACGTTTGCGTATCTCGCGGCGCCCCCGGGCGACCGAATAAGTACACTGCATGGCGAAGATGGCGACGGCGGCGAGGGCATCGGCCCAGCGCAACACCGAAAAGGCGCACCGACCTTGGACCGTGCGTGCGGTCCACGGATTCGCGGCGCTGGTGTACGGTCTCGTGTTGCGCGTCTGCCTGTTCACGATGGTCGCCTGTGTGGTCATCCTACCGCTCACGATCGCTTTGCCCCAACACCTGGAGCAACAGGCCGTGTTCGTGCAACGGGTCGTCGTGGACGCCGAACTCGGCGCGTTGACCGGCGAACCGGGCGTGCCCATCGGCGGGCCCGCGACGATCGTGCTTTCGAACCGAGACGCGTTGCTCGACGGCGTGAGCCCCGACGGGGCGAGATGGGTGGACCACAACAAGCTGAGCTATCCCGTCCAACTCAAGACCGTCGTGGCCGTGTGCCGGGAGATTCAGATCGTGGCGACTTCGGTGGGCGTCGCCGCACTGCTGGTGTTCCTGATCCTGCGGGGGCACCTCGACCGTCCGAGAAGGGCCGACGTCGTCAGGGCCGAAGCCATGCGTCGGCGACACGCCGGATCGAGTCGCTGAACTCGGCGTAGTCCACGCTCTTCCTGAGGTACTCCGTCGCTCCCAGGGCCATGCTGCTCGTCACGTCCGACTCTTCGTCGGACGAGGAACAGACCACGACGGGAATGTGCTTGAGGCGGGCGATCCCGCGGAGCCGGCGAAGCACCTCGATGCCCCCGACCTTGGGCAGTTTGAGGTCGAGCAGCACCAACGCAGGGTGCTTGGCTTCCGCGTCGGATTCGAACTTCTCGATGTGTTGCAGGGCTTCGTGGCCGTCGCGCAAGACCACGATTTCCAAGGGGATTCCGGTGGACCTCAGGGCCCGCAACGCCAAGCGTTCTTCGTCGGGGTTGTCCTCGACCAAGAGTACTTGTTTGAGGGCATTGAGTGGTGCCACGGCGTTCACCATTGCGTACAATGGGCCGAACGATACCCGCGCGACGCCCCGGTCGTGAACCCGCAGGAACCCGCCGGGCCTAAAAACGTGAGGTCCAAGCGTCAGCTTTCGAGTCTGGTCAAGGATCGGCGTCTTTGGACAGCGTTTGGGACACTTTTGGGTTCCACAGTGGATCTGCCCCGCCTTCTTGCCGATGTCGCGCCAGGGCGCGGACCAGGGCCTGCCTCGCATTGGGCGTGGCTCGGAACCAGAGCGAAACCACCTGCCCATCCCGAACGGCTTTGAGGACCTCGGCGTTGACCCTGCACGCCCGCTCGTCGCCTGGCTCGTAGCACTGGCGTGGGGCGATGAGGCCGAACCGCAGATTGACCGCCTGGTTGAGGTCGGGGACGTCGTCCAGATAGGCCGGGACGCCATCCACGGTGAACAGCACCACACCCGCGAGATGGGGCAAGGAGGGCTCGCGAAAGCGGCAGAACGGACCGCTTCCGGAGGGCAGCAACGCGCGACCCAAGGGGTTGTCGTAGCGGGTGTGCGCTTCGTAAACGATGAGGTCGCCGCTGGGCGACTGATCGGGGACCACGTCCAGCAAGTACAGGAAGGGCAGTTCGCCGAGTTCGATGGTCCGCCCGGTGTTCGTCTCACGGTCGCTTGCCACTGACCAGGAAGTATGACGGAACGCCAATCGGGCGAACCCTGGCGACCTGCCCGCGCGTCCTGACAGTGTGATGAAGTCTGCCGTCGGTCTCGCGCTTCTCGTCGCTTCCGCCTGCGCCTCGGCCCAGGTGCCTGGCCTGGAGAAACTGAACTCGGTGCGCCTCGGCTTGTTCCTTCCCTCGGGTAGCGAAGCCCGCGACGCGGGCAAGGCGTGGACTTCGTTCGGTGCGGATTTCGACCTCAAGAGCCTGCTGAAGCTCGGCCCGATCGAGAACACCGTGGTGCTCTCGGTGGACTACTACGAGCGGGGCGGCGTGCGAAGCCTTCCGATCTCGGCGAACTACAAATGGACCGCGCTCCAGTTCTACGGGTTCGTCGGCGCGGGCTTCGGCTTCCATCGCTCGGGCGGATCCGATTCGTCCGGCGTCGGCTTTCAGGCGGGCGTGGGCATGCCGCTCGGCATCGGTCCCCTGCCCACCTTCGTCGAAGCCAAGTACTTCCAGTCGTCGGACGCAAACGTTCGCGGCTTGGCCGTGTACGTCGGCCTGAAGTTCTAAGCCTCAGACGCCTTCGAGCGCCGCGAGCACTTCCTCCGCGTGGCCGTCGGGTTTGACCTTGCGCCAGACCCGACGCACGACGCCTCCGGCATCCAGCAGGAACGTGGTGCGCTCGACGCCCATGTACTTGCGCCCGTACATGGATTTCTCCACCCAGACGCCGACGGCTTCGCACAGCGCCTTCTCGGTATCGGCCAGGAGCGTGTAGGGCAGGCTGAACTTGGTCGCGAACTTGGCGTGCGACTTGACGCCGTCGGGGCTGACGCCGACCACTTTGGCTCCGACGAACTGCGGGAGCGCATCGCGAAAGCCGCACGCCTCGACCGTGCACCCGCTGGTGTCGTCCTTGGGATAGAAGAACACGACGGTCGGGCTGCCGAGCAACGCGGCCTTGGTGTGGGTGACGCCGTTCTGGTCGTGGAGTTCGAATTCGGGGAAGGGCTGATTGACGTCCAACATCGTTGAATCCTACGGGTCGAGGTGCACCATCATCGCTTGCATCAGGTCGCACCGCAACACAACGCCCGCCAGGCGGTTGTTCTCGACGACGGGCAACACGGTGAGGCCGCTCATGAGCATCTTGTGGAACGCGTCGCTGACCTCGGCCTCGGGGGACATGGTGACGGGGTCCCGCGTCGCGTAGCGGCTGGCGAGTTCGCGGGCGAGGCTGGTGACGTTGCCACGCTCGAAGGCGGCCCGGCTCAGGTCGCCTTCGGTGAGCACGCCCAAGGGCTCCATCTCTTCGCCGACCAACACCAGGCCGGGAAACTGATAGATGTCCATCTTGTCCACGGCATCGCGAACGGTGCTCGCGGCGTGGAGGGTGGGGATGTGCGCGTGCATCACCTCGCGCAAGGTCATGGCGTCAGTTTACTTCAGGCTCGGCTCAGCCCTCGGCGGTGGCCAAGATGTCCTCGGAGACGAAGATCGGGGCGCCGCACCGGACGGCCAGCGCCACCGCATCGGAAGGCCGGGCGTCAATCTCCAGTTCGGCCCCGCCCTGCTCGAAGATCATTCGGGCGTAGAAGATGCCGTTCCAAAGGTCGTCTATGACGACGCGGGCCAATCGGCCGCCCAGACGTTCGACGACGGTGTTCAACAAGTCGTGAGTCATGGGGCGGTCCGCCCGGGCGCCATCCAGCGGAAGGCTGATGGCCGTCGCTTCGAACGGGCCGATGAGGATGGGCAACCGAACACGCCGTCAACGCGCACCTGCAACAAGTCGCCGCCGCGCACTTCGTAATCGCCCGCCAGGTCTTTCGGGAAGAAAGCCGGAGGCTCGCTCAGGTTTTCGGGGCCGTCGTGTTCTTCCGCCATGGAAACCAAGATACCGAATCAGTGCCCGCGCGCCAAGAGGGCGTCCAGTTGCACGTTCGTGGCCCGGATGCGCGCACTCAGAATGCGGGCGATGTTCCTATAGACGACCATCGCGACCGAAGGGTTTGCATCGAGCAACCGGCGCAGGTCGGCGGCGGGAAGGCGGGCGACGCGCGTCTGTCCCACGCTGTTGACCGTCGCGGAGCGGGGCGCATCGTCCACGAGCGAAATCTCGCCCAACAGACTTCCTTCGCCCAACTCGGCGATCGTCTCGCCGGAAAACGACTTGATCTTGACGGAGCCCTCGAGCACGATGAACAGATCGGAGTTTCGGTCGAATTGCCGCACGATGGTGGCACCGCCTTCGAACACGAGTTCCTCGGCGGTTCGCCAAATGCTCTCGACGACGTCGTCAGGCAAGTCCTTGACGAGATAGCTGGAGAAGATGGCTTGTCGGATGTTCATCTGTCCATTGTGGCCCGAGAGCTCCGTCTCGGCGTTGACTAGGAGGCCTTTGGCTGTCGTTTGCGGCGCAGGAATGCCAGAGCGCCCAGACCGACGACGGCGAGCGAGCTTGGCTCGGGAACGGTGGCGTCAATCCACGCGGCATGCTGCGTCGCATCCACCAGAACCGACAGGTCGCCATAGCGGCCTTGCGTGCGCCACGCGTCGTCGGCGTAGACGGGGTTCTCGCCCCAGCTGGTCACACCGATGATCTGCCATTCGCCTTCGAGATTGGCAAACGTCGGTCCCCCGCTGTCTCCCTGACCGGTGCTGCCCTCCATCCAGACTTCCGGCAACTCCGCGTCGCCAAAGACGTCGCGGGCGGTGGGCAAACCGCCGAAGCCGGCCGCACTGGTTTGTCCCGTGGGCAAGAACGTGTCCGAAAGGTCAGAGTAGCTCTGGTTGTAGAGGGAGAACCCGGGATCGTTGGCCAACACGTTGGCCCGGTCGAGCGTGTTCCGGTTGGCGTTCGTGTTGTCGAAATCCGTGACCAAGATGCCGCCTTGGGGTCCGTTGCCGTTGAACGGAGTGGCGTACTGGCGGTCAATGCGGTTCATCATGGCCCGCTTGTTGCCGTCGCCGGGGTTCGAAGCGGCCGTTCCGTCGCCCCAGGCACCGTAGCCGACCGTTACGGAAGTGAGCCCGACGAAGTTGCCGGCAGAAGCGACGCGCGACGGCGTGACGCCCATGATCGGCGCATCCAGCCTGACGAGCGCGATGTCGGCACCTTGGGTCGGGCCAACGTTGGGGCTGCCGGCCCAAGAAGGATGGAAGAAGATCGAAGTGGAGCTGAACGAGCTTTGGAGCGCTCCGATGTTGAACGTCCCCGTCACGCCTCCGGCTGTGCTGAAGTTGTGGCCCGCCGTAAGCACCCAGTTCGGGGCGATCAGCGTTCCGGTCGCCGAGAACGAAGTGCCGCCCTCGGAATAGTCGAACGAGCCGACCGAGGCGAAAGGCGATTGTTGAGAGAGCCTCTGGTAGTGGGCATCGCTGACGCCGAAGGACGCGTCGAGAGAGAGGATCGCGCTGGACGACCCTGCCATGCCGATAGACGCCGCCATCAAGGCGGCCAACTTGAGTGACTTCATATAGCAACCAACCACGGGCGGGAACCAACCGCCCCCGCGAAGTATCGCACGGTCTACCGGCGAGTTTCAAGCACCTTCGCTAACTTTGTGGACTGAACGAAACACTCGAGTAGTTCTTCTTGCCGTCGGAGACCCGCTTGGGTTCGCCGCCGGTGCGCGCGATCGTGTAGATCGAACGCGCTCCGTCTCGCATCAGGAACACGATTGTGTTGCCGTCGGGATGCCACGAGGGCGATGACACCGGGCCCTGGAGCAGACCTGTGCCCGATGCGCCCGACGCTTCGGCGAGATCCATCAGAATCAGGCCGCCCGGGGCGAAGAGGCCGTTCTCGTCGGTCGTGCCCAAAACGGCGGCGATCCGGGTGCCATCGGGTGACACGGCCGGCTCGCGAAAGATCGTCTGGTCGTCCGGAGTGGCGGCCATGACGACCATGCCGGGAGCCGAAGGCGAGAAGCGATTGGGCGTTTTGGTGGGATCGTCGGGGTCCACGAAGCCGACCACGTTTCGGAACGGTCGCACGACCTCGCCCTTCTCGTTGACGAACGCCTCGGGCGGGTTGGCCGGATCGGGGAAGTCGAATCCCTCGACGCTGAACACGATGGCGCCTGTCTTGGGGTTCACATCGAAATCCACACGTTCGCCGGCGATGATGGCGTGCGGCAGCGAGTAATAGCCCACCTGCTCGGGTGTGGCGTCTTCGGGGATGACCTGACTCTGGACAATGAGCACCTGGCCACCTTCGGCGCGTTGCATGACGGCGGCGATCCAGCGGCGATCCTTGCCCCACTTGGCAGCCTTGAACGATTGACCGAACCGCTCGTAAAGCTGGTCGAACTGACCGACCGAGCCGCCATCTTCGCTTCTGCCGACTTCGCGGGCCATGGGCGGCAGCAGTTGGCGCGTGCTGCCCTCCTTCGGGTCGAACTGCAAGACCCGGCCTCCGGCGGTGATCAGGCCCAAATCTTCGCTTCCGGTCAGCTCGGTCGTTCCAAAAAAGGGGGTGCCCTTGCTGCGCGAATCGAGCGTCCGGCGGCGCACTTCGTCGCGCGCCAGATTCCACCGAAAGATGTGGAACGTGTCGTCCTCGCGATCGGCCACGAAGAACACGCGGTCGCCCTTCTTGTTCCACACGGCGTCGCGCTCTTGGAACTTGGGCTGGTAGCCCGGCGATCGGCGTTCGTTGCCGTCGGCATCGAACACCACGGCCTGCGATCCTTCGTCGGTCTCTTCGACGGCGACGATCCAACCCGGAGTCGCGATCGTGCCGGGGTCGAAGTCGCTGACCTTTTGGATCATGTTGTAGCCGATGAACAGCGCGCCGAAGAGGACGACGGCGATCGCGGAGCGGATGGCGAGTTTCTTGTTCATGCGGTGCGCTCGTGTGGAACCAGAGTCATACCCCGCGATAGGCGGGCTCCGTTGGCGAAATCCCTTCCAGACATGCGCTTTTTGCCTTCGGGTTGCACGGTTCGCAACTCCAAAGAGCCCGAAGCGCATGCGAGAAGAGGAACGGGATCGAGGGCGAGCAAGGTTCCCGCCGTGCCGCTCGCGGAGTTCAAACGGGCTTCGGAAAGCCGGACGTGGCCAACCACCGTCTCCAAGAACGCGCCCGGGCCGGGGGTGAATGCGCGGAAACGATCGTATTCCCTTGGTGCGGGGTTGAGGACGACTATTCGGGCCTCCTCCTTGGCGATCTTCGGGGCGTACGTGGCCTGTTCGTGGTCTTGCGGAACACGTGGATAGTCGCCGGCGGCGATGCGCGGCATCCAGGCTTCGGCGAGGTCGGCGGCCAATTCGGCCAAGCGAACGAAGAGTTCGCCCGCCGTCTCGTCGGGGCCGATGGGCGTGGCGACGGTCGCGATGGCGTCGCCCGTGTCCATGCCCCTGTCCATCTGCATCAACGTGACGCCCGTCTCGGACTCGCCCTCGAAGATGGCGCGTTGGATCGGCGCCGCGCCACGGTACTTGGGGAGCAAGGACCCGTGCAGGTTGATGCCGCCCCGCTTGGCCGCGTTCAGCAGCCGCTCCGGCATGATCTGGCCGTACGCTGCGACCACCAGAGCATCGGCCTCGAGCGCGGCGACATGCTCGATGAAGCCCGGCTCGCGGCACCGCTCGGGCGTTTCGCACGGCAGGCCCAATTCGGCGGCCGCAGCCTTGACCGGCGAGGGATGGAGCTGCATCTTGCGCCCCGAGGGGCGATCGGGTTGCGCCACGACCAGCGAGACGTGCGGCGCCAGGCGGCGCAATGCCGGCACCGCGAAGTCGGCCGTCCCGAAGAAGACCAGTTTCATTCGTCGTCTTCGCCGTTCGGGTCTTGCCAGAACAGCGTGGCGGGATCCAC
>JACFNW010000567.1 GCA_019454665.1 Fimbriimonadaceae bacterium
CATGGCCGACACCATCTCCCGACGCACGCTCCTTGCCGCGGCCGGCGCGGCAGGTCTGACGCCGCTTTCGTTCGCCCAATCCGCCCAACGCGCCCCGCACAAAGGCATGCCCGTAGCGATCTCCAGCGCCAACGGCATGCGCACCACCGAGAAGGCGATGGAACTCATGCGGGCCGGGCAGGATGGGCTCGACGCCGCCATCGCGGGCGTCAACATCGTCGAGGAAGACCCCAACGACATGAGCGTCGGCTATGGCGGGTTGCCCAACGAGCGCGGCGTCGTCGAGTTGGATTCCTGTTGCATGCACGGTCCGACCTACAGAGCGGGCGCCGTGGCGTCGCTCCGCAACATCAAAACGCCCTCGAAGGTCGCCAAGGTCGTCATGGAGCGCACCGACCACGTGCTGCTCGTCGGCGAAGGGGCGCTCGAGTTCGCCCGGATGCACGGATTCGAAGAGACCAACCTGCTCACCGAGGCCGCACGCAAGGCATGGGTCAAGTGGAAGGAGTCGCTGAGCAAGGACGACGATTATGTGGAGCCTCCGGAGGCAAGCCCGCGTCCCGCGCGCCCGACAGGGACGATCACCTGCCTCACGCTCAACGACAAGAGCGAGATCTCGGGGGTGACCACGACGAGCGGCTTGGCCTACAAGATTCCGGGGCGCGTGGGCGATTCGCCGATCATCGGCGCCGGGCTCTACGTGGACAACCAGGTCGGCGCGTGCGGTTCGACGGGGCGCGGCGAAGCGGTCATCCTTGCGTGCGGCAGCCGCATCGTGGTCGAGAACATGCGGCACGGCATGACGCCCGAAGAAGCGTGTCTGGACGTACTGAAGCGCATCTGCGACTACACCGTGGACCCGTTGTTGTTGCGCGAAAAGGGGAGGCCGAACTTCGAGGTCAACTTCTACGCCGTGAACAAGAAGGGCGAGTTCGGCGGCGCACGCATCTATCGCGGCGGGCGGTATGCCGTTCACGATGGGACGCAGAACCGGCTGATGGATTCGGCCTACCTTTACTGACCGGATTTGGGCAGGCTGAACCAAAAGGTCGCGCCTTCGCCGGGGCGTCCCTCGGCCCAGACGCGGCCGCCGTGACGGCGAACGATGCGCTCGACGATGGCCAAACCCGCTCCGTTTCCTTCGAACTCGCTCTGCGTGTGGCCGCGCCAGAAGACCTTGAACAACAGGTCTTGGTACTGCGGATCGAATCCCGCGCCGTTGTCGCGGACCCAGTAGACGTGTTCACCGTTTTCCTCCATCGCTCCGACCTCGATGCGGGGCGAGGCCACGCGAGATGAGAACTTGACGGCGTTGGACAGCAGGTTGAGCCACACCTGCTTGAGCAAGAGCGGATCGCCTTGCGCCTTGGGAAGCTGGTGGACGACGATGCGAACGTTGCTGGACTCCGCCTCGAGCAGTTGAGAGAGCGCGGTTTGGGCGAGTTGGGTCATGTCCACGGGGACCGAGGCGACCTCTGCCGTGGTCGCTCGAGAAAGCGTCAGCAGGTCCCGGATCAGTTCGCCCATGTTGCGCGTGCGCTTGACGATGACCTCCACCAGTTTGCGGCCGTCCTCGCTGAGAGCCTCTCCGTGGTCTTCCAGCAGCATCTGGGCGAAGCCCGCCACCACGCGCAACGGGGCGTTCAGGTCGTGGGAGACCGAGTAGGTGAACGCCTCCAACTCCTGGACGGCCTGCTGCAACTCGGTGGTGCGATCGGCGACATGCTGTTCGAGCGCGTTGTTGGCGTCGAGCAGGGCTTGCTCGGACATGTGCCTTTGGATGGCGATCCCGGCGATGTAGGCCACGGTTTCGATCAGGTCGAGCTCGTCCTTGCGTGGTGCCCGGGCCGTGTCGTAGTACAGCCCGACCACGCCGACGACCTCGCCTTCTCGCCCGAGGATGGGCTTCGACCAACCCGCCGCGATTCCGTAGGCCTCTGCGAGGTTCCGGTACTCGGCCCACAGGG
>JACFNW010000568.1 GCA_019454665.1 Fimbriimonadaceae bacterium
TTTCGGCGCGCGGGTGTTCGACGACGCCCAGGTGCCGATCGGCTTGATCAACACGAGTTGGGGTGGCACGCCCGCCGAAGCTTGGACCACACGCGAGCGGCTGGAGACCGTGCCTACTATGGCCGACCGCCTGAAGCAGTACGACGCCCAGATCGCGTGGTTCGAGCGGCGGAAGGACGACCTGATGCGCACCTATAACGAGGCCGTCGCCGCGTTTCAGGCCGCGCAGCGCGAAAACCGCCCCACCGGGCCCTGGCCCAACCACCCCGATCCGCGCCAATCGCCTTGGGGACCGGCCACGCTTTACAACGGCATGGTGGCTCCGCTGCGCGGCTACGGGGCGAAGGGCTTCATCTGGTACCAGGGCGAGTCCAACGCGGGGCGCGCCTACGAGTACCGCACGCTGATGGCTCAGACGGTGCTCACGTTCCGCGAGGCGTTCGGCGGGGGCGACCTGCCGTTCTATCAGGTGCAGCTTGCGCCGTTCATGGACATCCAGAAGGATCCGGGCGAAAGCCAATGGGCCGAGTTGCGCGAGGCGCAGAACATCGTGGCCCAACGGCTCAAGAACGTGGGTGTCGCTGTGATCGTGGACGCGGGCGACGAGAAAGACATCCACCCGCGCGACAAGGTGACGGTCGGCAATCGGTTGGGCTTGCTCGCGTTGCGGGACGTCTACGGCAAGAAGATCGCCGCGCAAGGGCCGGCGCTGCAGTCGGCTCGGTTCGGCAACGGGCAAGCGACGTTGCGGTTCGCCAATTGCGAAAGCGGCCTGTTGTTCCGGGGCGACCGGCTGCAGGGCTTTTCGATCGCGGGCGACGACAAGAAGTTCGTGTGGGGCAACGCCGAGATCGTGGACGGCTTTACCGTGCGCGTCTCGCACCCCAGCGTCCCGAACCCCAAGGCGGTTCGCTATGGCTGGGCGAACTACCCGACGGGCAACCTGTGGAACGGCGATGGGCTTCCGGCCTCGCCGTTCCGAACCGACGTGCCGAAGTAGGTTTCAACGCTGCATGGTCCACTTGCCCTCGACTTCGAACCAGCCTTCGACGGAATAGATCTTGCGTGTCAGACCCGCAGGCAGGGTCAAGAGGGAGGCCGCGTCCTCCTCGGGGACCGAAGTTCGCAGTGGCTCGCCTGCGCTCGCGTGGTGTGGCCATTCGGGCTCGGTGATCGCCATGCGGCCCATGGCGACCAGGTCGCAACCCGTCGCGAGAACGGCCTGGGCATCTTGGAGCGTTCGCACGCGCCCAACGCCTATGAGCGGTACGCGGCCCTTGATGGTTGCAGTGACTTTGTGCAACACGGGTTCTTCGAAGTCGCCCACGAGGCTGGTGCGGCGGTACTCGTTGAGCGAGATGTGCAGCCAATCCAGGGGCCGCTGGCAGAGCGCTTCGATCAGGGCTTCGGTATGCGGCCAGCGAATGCCTGGGGTCTCGGTTTCCTCGGGCGAGAAGCGGTAGCCCACGGGGTAGCCGGGGCCGACCGCATCCAGGATGGCATCGGTGACGGCCAGCGGGAACGCGAGACGATCCCTGCCCCAGCGGTCGTCGCGGCGATTGCTGTGCGGGCTGACGAACTGCTGCAGCAGGTAGGTGTTCGCGCCGTGGATTTCGACACCCTGGAATCCGGCGCGCTTGGCTCGAAGTGCGGCATCGGCAAAGGCGCGGATCAGGTCCTCGATCTCGGATTCCTCCAAGGCACGGGGCGTCGCGGCGTTGGGCCGCTCGGCGGGGATGGCGCTGGCGGAGACGGATTGCCCGCCGCAGAGCGCCGGCGGACACTGTCGCCCACCGTGGTGGATCTGGAGGACGCCCATCGCGCCGGACTCTTGAATCGCTTCCGCCGCCGACCGCAGCGAAGGGAGCCGTTCGTCGCTGTCGCACGCCCATTGTCCGTCGAACGCGTGGCCCGAGGGGTGGACGTAGCACGCGGCGGTCATCACCATGCCGAACCCACCCTCCGC
>JACFNW010000008.1 GCA_019454665.1 Fimbriimonadaceae bacterium
CTCACGAGCGGTTTGAGTCCCGGTAGCCCAATTGCCACATCGTCACCGCCCATGAATGAAATATGAGCGAGCGTCTGGATTGGACGGTGTGGAGTGCCTCAGAGAATTACGTCCTTTTGATCCACATCGCTTGGCTTGGAGGCGTGAGCAATTCGAGCATTGGCTCCGTGCAGGGCAAGATAGTTGAACCGCCAATGCATCATGAGTTGCCCGTCGCCTTCTCCATTATCGTCGTGAACGTCCTGCCACCGCAAAAAGGGGTGCTGATGGTCCGTGGTATTGGGCTTTCCAAAATTGGATACTTCGGGCGTCGCAAACACGAGATACTCGATGAACCCCAACGGCACGTGGCCCGAGTGCACCAGCGAGGTATGCGCAAGGATGAATAGATCCATGCTGAATTGGTCGCGGGGAAGCGACCAATCTGTTGATGCGGGTGCCAGTATGATTGTCAGCGTCTGCGGCGGACCAGAATCGCCATCCCCGATATACTTGAATTCTAGCGTGGCGCGGGGTTTCGGATCGGCATCGGACGCCGTTACACATTGCAAAGGAACGAATCGGCAGTGCGTGTAAATCAATGCACGACAGCCAGTGGCGAATTGGTTCACGTAACGCAGGAATTCAGACTTTAGATCGAGCGCTTCATTCGTCTTGGGCTTTCTGGCAGATTTGGCGTTTTTGGTGTTGGCCATAATTGGAGGTGAATGGACGTTGTCGTGGCGCCTGCTTTTTCGGGGATGCCTCCTACGAGGGCTCTCTGAGGCCACCTTCGAAAGCGCGCGATAGCCGCACGGCAAAGCGCTTTGCACGTGCATTCAATTCGGTTGTTTTCTTGCTGAACGCCACGGCGAGTCTGCGATTCAAGGTGTCCATTCCATCGAGAGCAACGGGTGTGAATTGTTCGGTGGGGAATTCACCTTCGGCATGGCTGGGGACCAGCGTCGCTGCGCCGATGACCTTGGCGACCTCGATCGCCAGGCTGAAACTCTCCACTTTGCTCAGGATTTTCAGGGGAAGTCTGTTTGCTTCTACGATCCTTTCCACCCCGCGGACAAATTGACCGTCGCCCGTGATGGAGACGAATGGCAGCACCCGAACGGAGAGAATCCCGGCAGCGCTTTTTTCAGGGAGGGCTGCGCGAGGCACCATGAGCACATAGCGGAGGACCGGGAAGGGAAGCAGTTCCAGGGCGTCGCTTCTGGCGTCCGCGCGGATTATGCCGAGGTCGAGCTGGCCGTTCTCTAAGTGTGAGACGACTTCCGATGTTCGGTGATTTTGCATTTCGACCGGACCACCAGCCGCAGAGACGACTTCCGTGAAGCGTGGGACCAGGAGCCATCGAATCACACTTTCAGCCGCGCCTAACTTCAAGGGGTGGGGTGCTCCCTGACCTTCGCCGGATATTTCTCTCAAAGCGTTGAAATAGGCGTTGGTGAGTGCCGACAATTTCACCCCGTCAGCAGTCAGCTTAAGCCGTTTGCCCTCTCGGACGAACAGCTTGACCCCGAGGACACGTTCGAGATCCCGAATCTGACGACTGAACTGACTTTGTTTAGTGGGATTCCTCCCTGCTGCGGCGACCACGGACCCCGCATCGACGATCTGGCAAAACGACCGAAGTCGCTCGATGGACAGGCCTGAGAGGGATAATGTGTTTCCGGACATACTTGTCTAAATAGCCATGTTTAAGGCAATACTTGGCATTTACCGGCAAGTCAACGCGTGTTACTCTATGCGGCACTATGGCACGCCTTGAGGACATCACAGTTAACAGCGTCGTCCGCGGAATCCACCCCTCTGTCGCCGTTACGGTCAAGCACGCCCGAATGCACGGGAGCGACACCTTGGAGGTCACATACACCGACGCCGAGGGTCGCCCAGGCACCCAACTTCTTTTCCGCGACCAGGAGCACCAATTGGAGGTCGTCCAGAAGACCCGTCCCCTTTCGTTTACGGCTGACGGAGCCCTGTTCCGGCTCGCTTCCGAGGCCCAGCGGCTCCGTCTCGGCTTCCTGTTCGACCCGATGATTGCGGTCAACACGTCCACGGTCGAGCCCCTGCCGCACCAGATCACGGCAGTTTACGAGACGATGCTCTCGCGCCACCCGCTCCGATTCCTCCTCGCGGACGACCCCGGCGCCGGCAAAACCATCATGACGGGCCTGCTCATCAAGGAGCTTATTATTCGGGGCGACGTGGCCAAATGCCTCATTGTTTCTCCCGGCATGCTTGTTGAGCAGTGGCAGGATGAACTCGACCAGAAGTTCAATCTGTCGTTCGACATCATGACCAATGACGCCCTTCAAGCGTCGCGCACCGGCAATTGGTTTCTGGAGCACAACCTCTGTCTCTGTCGCCTCGACAAACTGAGCCGGAACGAGGACCTCCAGCAGAAATTGGCGCAGGTTGACTGGGATCTCGTCGTGGTGGACGAAGCCCACAAAATGTCCGCCTCCTACTTCGGCTCGGAAGTAAAGTTCACCAAACGGCACCGTCTCGGCCAACTTCTCTCAGCCCATACGCGCCAGCTACTGCTGCTCACGGCGACGCCGCACAACGGCAAGGAGGAGGATTTTCAGCTCTTCCTTTCGCTTCTCGATGGCGACCGTTTCGAGGGTAAGTTCCGGGACGGCGTCCATGTGCAGGATGTATCCGACATGATGCGTCGCATGGTTAAGGAGGGACTCGTGACGATGGAAGGGAAGCCGCTCTTCCCGCAGCGCTACGCCTACACCCTGCCTTTTCCTCTTACGCCGGAGGAAGCTGCGCTTTACGCCAAGGTCACGGACTACGTCCGCACCCAGTTCAACCTCGCGGACCAACTCGTGAGCGAGAAACGGCGTGGCACCGTCGGATTCGCCCTCACCATTCTTCAGCGCCGACTCGCGTCCTCACCGGAGGCGATCTTTCAGTCACTCCGCCGCCGCCGTGAGCGCTTGGAGGAACGTCTTCGTGAAGAGAAGACCCTTCGACGCGGGCGCAATGCAGCCCTTGAGTTTCCCCAGGATCTCGACGTGGAGGACCTTGACGACCTCGACGACGCTCCCGAGGCGGAGCAGGAACAGGCGGAGGAACGCGTGGTTGATGCCGCTACCGCGGCGCAGACCATCGCCGAACTTGAGGTGGAAATTCGCATCCTGAAGGACTTGGAATCCGCCGCCGCCGCCCTGCGACGTTCAGGCCAGGACACGAAATGGCTGAAGCTGGCCGACACCCTACAGGACAACGTTCACATGTTGGATGCGAACCGGCAGCTTCGAAAGCTCGTTATTTTCACCGAGCAACGCGACACGCTCAACTATCTCAACGAGCGTCTCGTCACGCTTCTCGGCAACCCCGCTGCCGTCGTCACCATCCACGGCCAGACGCCGCGCGAAAAGCGGCGCCAGATTCAGGAGGCGTTCACCAGTGATCCCGAGGTTGTCATCCTCGTGGCAACCGACGCAGCGGGTGAAGGCATTAATCTTCAGCGGGCGCACCTCATGGTGAACTATGATTTGCCGTGGAATCCCAACCGACTGGAGCAGCGCTTTGGCCGCATCCATCGTATCGGCCAGCGGGAGCAGTGCCACCTTTGGAATCTCGTGGCGGAAGGCACTCGTGAAGGTGACGTGTTCCTCCGGCTGCTGCACAAGTTGGAACAACAGCGGGAGGCTCTCGGCACCGATGCCGTTTTCGATGTCCTTGGAAAAGTCCTTCAAGGCCAGTCTTTGAAGGAGCTGTTGATTGACGCGATCCGCCGCAACGATGACCCCGATGTTCGCGCCCGTCTCGACCGTGTCATTCAGCACGACCTTGATGCCGACCACCTGCGCGAGCTTCTCTCGGAACGTCAGCTTACGCAGGATACGCTCTCAGCCAATCGCGTGCAGGCGATTCGCGAGGAGATGGAGCGTGCCCAGGCTCGCAAGTTGCAGCCCCACTACATCGGGGCGTTTTTCCAGGACGCGTTTGCCCGCTTTGGCGGACAACTTCAGAAACGCGAGCCGCAGCGTTTCGAAATTCGTCACGTGCCTTCGGAGATTCGCCAGCGTGACCGCGTCAGTGGACTGCGCGCCCCGCTCCTCAAGGCTTACGAGCGGGTGACGTTCCACAAGCAGGCGACCCGTCTTGATGGCAAACCGCCCGCCGCATTGCTCGCTCCCGGCCATCCGTTGCTCGATGCCACCGTTGACCTCGTGCTTGAGAAGCACCGTGACATGCTCCGCCAAGGCGCGGTTCTGGTTGACCCCCTAGATGAGGGCACGGAGCCCCGCGTTTTGCTCTATCTTGAACACACGATTACCGACGCCCGTCCGGATGCTGGACGCGGGCCGAGCACCATTTCCCGTCGGTTGGAGTTCGTGTTTCTCGATGCCGATGGTCGCGACAGCCGTGCCGGACACGCGCCCTATCTCGACTACGTTCCCGCCAGTCCCGAGCAGCTCGCGGCCGTCCAACCGCTGTTTGATGCTGCTTGGTTGCTCGGCGATTTGGAGAGCCGCGCCACGTCGTTCGCGATTCAACACGTCGTGCCCGAGCACCTTCGCTCCGTCTCTGTTCGCCGTGACGAGCACCTCAAGAAGACGATGCAGCAGGTTCACCAGCGGCTGACTCAGGAAATCGCCTATTGGGATGCCTACGCCAACAAACTCCAGGGCATCGAGGATGCTGGTAAGCGTCGCGGCGGATTGTCCGCTTCGCAGGCCCGCCAGCGTGCCGACGCACTCGCCGAGCGTCTGAAGAAGCGCATGGTCGAGTTGGAGGGGGAGAAGAAGATTGTTACCCGTCCTCCGACCGTGCTTGGCGGCGCTCTCATCGTTCCCGCTGGGTATTTCCGAGGCCGTGCTGAGGCCGTGAATGAAGATGCGACGCCGTTCGGCACCGGAAATCGTGAAGTTGAGCGTCTCGCGATGGAGGCGGTTGCCGCTCACGAGCGTTCGCTCGGCTTCCAGCCGCGCGACGTGTCAGCCGGCAACCTCGGCTACGACATTGAGAGCCGCGACACCGCGGGTAATCTCCGGTTCATCGAGGTAAAGGGGCGCGTCTGGACGGCCGACACCGTAACCGTCACGGCGAACGAGATCCGGACGGCGTTGAACCAGCCGGACAGCTATTTCCTCGCCTTGGTGCAGGTCGATTCGGCCGGAGCGAAGCCGCCGCGCTACTTGCAGCGGCCGTTCAGCCAGGAGCCGGAGTTCGGCACGGCAAGCGTCACCTACAAAATCAACGACCTGCTCAGCAAAGCGACCGCACCCTGATGAATGCGCAAACTGCACTTCCCGTTGATTCCCGTTTTCAGATCCTCTCCTTGGATGGGGGCGGCATTAAGGGGCTGTTCTCGGCTGCCGTGCTGGCCGCGATTGAGGAAGATTTGAAGCTGAGCATCACGGACCACTTCGACTTGCTCGCGGGAACTTCCACCGGAGGTATCATCGCCCTCGGGCTCGGGTTGGGTATGAAGCCTCGCGAGATTGTGGAATTCTACCTGCGGGAAGGACCCAAGATTTTCCCGAGTTGGTGGGGCATGAAAGGGCTGCAGCACTGGGTCTATCGCAAATTTTCAGAAAAGCCGCTCGTTGATGCACTGCAGTCATGTTTCAAGGATCGCCGCTTCGGTGACAGTCAGAAGCGGCTCGTCATTCCATCCTACAACCTTGGCGAGGATGATGTTTACAACTTTCGCACCCCGCACCACGCACGGCTTACGCGTGACTATAAGGTTCCCGCATGGAAGGTGGCGCTCGCAACCAGCTCGGCGCCGACGTTCTTCCCCTGCACGCGCGAGGTTGGCAACGTGCGCCTGATTGATGGCGGTGTCTGGGCCAATAACCCAACCATGGTTGCCGTCGCCGAAGCCTACGAGACGCTTGGTGTGCCTCTGGCCAATCAATGGGTGTTCAGTATCGGCACCTCTGATGCGGTCGTTAAGCGAGCTCCCCGTCTCAATAGTGGCGGTATCATTGCATGGGGTCTCGGCAATGCGGCCGTAGATGTGATTATGCGCGGCCAAAGTATTGGTGCGAACAACCAGGCGACGCTGCTCCTGGGCAGAGACCACGTCGAACGCCTCAATCCCAAGGTCGCCGATGGCGAATTCTCACTCGATGGCGTGAGCAAGGCCGACGACCTGATCGGCAAGGCTTCCCATGTCAGCCGTATTTTCACCCCCACATTTCAACTAAAGTTCGCAGGGCACAGGGCCAAGTCCTTCGAGCCGCTACATAAATGACAACCTCGAAGGACATATGCTACTCAACGACAAGATTCAGTTCAACAATCTGCTGACCAAGGCCGCAACGGCTTTGGACATTCCCGACCACGTTTACGAAGACGCCACGCTCAAATATGAGGAAGTGGGCGAATGGCTTGCCGCAGATGATTCGACCCTGAAGGCCTACACTCCGGAAATTTACGTCCAGGGCTCGTTTCGTCTTGGCACTGTTGTCCATCCGATCAACGACGCAGATGAATACGATATCGACCTCGTGTGCCATCTGACGATGGGCAAGGAGCAGACGACGCAAGCCGACCTCAAGGAGATGGTCGGGGCCCGGCTTAAAAAGCATGCCGAGCTGGTCAAAATCCTCAACCCCTCGCGTCGCTGCTGGACTCTCGACTATCCCGCAGAGAAACAGATGCCGGCCTTCCACATGGATGTGCTTCCCGCGATTCCTAACACGGAAAGCCCGCCGACTGGCCTGCTTCTCACGGATACCGAGCTAAGGCTTTGGCAGAAAAGTAACCCCAAGGCCTATGCCGAGTGGTTTTACGGCCGGATGAAGGTAATCTTCCAGACTCGCCGCGCTGCGCTTGCGGAGTCGCTCGCTGCCAAAGTGGAGGATGTCCCGGATTGGCAAGTAAAGACGCCTCTCCAAATCGCGGTGCAAATCTTGAAGCGGCACCGGGACATTTATTTTCAGAAGAGCCCCGACGTTAAGCCTGTCTCAATCATCATCACGACCCTCGCCGCCCGTGCTTATGCGGGAGAAGCTGATGTGATGGAAGCCCTGAGCGGAATCATCCGTGTCATCGTGACTAATTGGGGTAAGCCAGGCTACGTAGAGGATCGCAACGGCCGCTGGTGGGTCGAAAACCCGGTCGAACCCGGCGAGAACTTTGCGGACAAGTGGAATGAATATCCGGAACGCCGCGAAGCTTTCTATAAATGGTTGGAGCGGGTGAAGTCGGACTTCGCTGCCGCCCAGACGAAGCGCACGCTCAACGAAGCCGTTGAGACGCTGACACCCGTTCTCGGTAAGCGGGCCGTGATGGCTGCTGCACGAGACCTCGGCGTAGCCGACGCCTCGATGTTGCCAGCGGTCATCAACGCGTCCCCGCAGGTGCCTGCCCTCGGAGACGCACGCCACTGCCAGCAGCCTCAGTGGCCGGTCGTTCCCACTTACAAGGCATCCATTCAAGGTGACGTTTACGCCAAGGAGCATGGACGACACAAACTATGGGGCCTGTCATCTCGACCTGTCCCGAAGGGAGTCGGACTGAAGTTCACGGTGAAAACCAATGCGCCTTTTCCCTACGAAGTGAAATGGCAGGTCGTGAACACAGGGGCCGAGGCTCTGGCTCATAATTCTCCGCGTGGCGATTTCTACGCCAGCGACAAGGGCATCAATGGCACCCGTTGGGAGTCAACCGCGTATGCCGGAACGCATTGGGTTGAAGGTTTCGTGATTAAGGGTGGCCAATGCGTTGCCAGAACTGGCAAGCTCTACGTCAAAGTAAGATGAACCCCACCAAGAAACTCATTGAGGTTGCTCTCCCTCTTCCGGAGATAAACGACGCCTCCGCATACGACAAGATGCCGGGTATCGGACCACACCCCAAAGGTATCCACCATTGGTGGGCTCGGCTACCGCTGCCCACGGCGCGAGCGATTCTCTTTGCGTCCGTCGTTGATGACCCTTCGGAGCACCCCGAGAAATTCAAAACAGAAGCCGCTCAAGACGCGGAGCGAGAACGCTTGTTTGGAATCCTACGCGAGATGATGCAGAAAAAGCTTCATACGCGCCCCGATGTTTACGCGAAGGCGCAAGCTGAAATGGAGAAATATTGTGACGGTAAGCTGCCCGCAGTCCTCGATCCATTCTCGGGCGGCGGTTCCATACCGCTCGAAGCGAATCGCCTTGGGTTTGAGGCGCACGCTGCGGATCTTAACCCCGTCGCGGTCTTGCTCAACAAGTGCAATCTTGAGTTGGCGCCGCGCTGGTCAGGTTACGCTCCAGTCAATCCTGAAGACCGCCGTAGAATTGGCGGAGATCTTAGCTGGAAGGGGACAACAGGGCTTGCTGCGGATGTCAGGCACTATGCGTCCGCAATCCAACGCAAAGCTGAAGCGGCCTGCCGACGCAATTACCCAACAACTCTGTTGCCCAAGGAACTCGGCGGAGGTGAAGCGAAGGTGATAGCATGGATTTGGGCACGCACGATTGTTAGTCCTAATCCTTCGGCACGCGGCAAACGCGTTCCGCTGGTATCAAGTTTCTGGCTCGCCAGCAAAAAGGGCACCTTGGCTTGGCTTGAACCTGTGGTGGACATGAAAGCCTACTCCATAAAGTTCGAGGTTAAGAAAGGCGATCCGAGCGATAAGGCGATAATTGGGAGAGGGACAAAACTCGGTCGAGGCTCGAATTTCAATTGCCTGCTAAGCGGACAAGCCATTCCAGCCGCATATGTAAAGGCAGAGGGCAAAGCTCGACGCCTCGGCCTCATGCCTGTCGCGGTCGTCGTCGAACACGGCAGAGGACGAACTTACCTTCCAATAGATACTGTTCAGCCAGAAATCGACACCTCCGCGCTATGGATGCCGGATGGGAAAGTCCCGGAAAGACTGACGGGGGGGACCTGCTACGGCTATGGCCTCACAGACTGGTCCGATCTGTTCACACCTCGGCAATTGGCGGTCATGACAGCGTTAAGTGATGGCGTTCGCGAAATCCCCAAACAGGTTGAGGCGGATGCACTCAAGGCCGGTTTGAAGCGCGAAGACGCTGCGCTTTACGCGCAGACGGTGACGACGTTCCTGGCGCTGGCAGTTGATCGCTGCTCAGATTTCAACAACAGCCTGTGCCGTTGGAGCCCTACGAACCAGAAGGTCATGAATTTGTTTGGTAAGCAGGCAATCCCGATGGTTTGGGATTTTGCCGAGGCAAATACCCTTGGCGATTCGGTCGGTTCATGGCGCACCTGTAGTTCGTATGTAGCGGACTGCATCGAGGTGCTTGCGCCGACAAAGTGCGATACATGTTCTGCACGTCAAATTGACGCTGCAAGCGGCACGAAGGACATCCCGAATCTTTTGATCAGCACCGATCCGCCATACTACGACAATATTGGTTATGCTGCGTTGAGTGATTTTTTCTATGTGTGGCTCCGCCGAACGGTGGGTAACTACTACAAGGACATCTTTTCGACAATGCTTGTCCCGAAGATGCCAGAGCTCACCGCTTCACCCGAACGATATGGCGGGGACCGCGAGAAAGCTCGCAATCATTTTGAATCCGGATTTCGCAACGCCTTTGGGGCGATGCGAGAAAAGATTAACCCCCTGTTCCCACTTACTGTTTACTACGCGTTTAAGCAGGAAGACGAGGATGGTGATGCAGCCGTCGAGCAAGAGGATGAAGGTGTGGTGATCGACCTTACAACCGGCTGGGAGACGCTTTTGGAGGCACTGATCTCCGCTGGTTTTCAGATAACAGCTACTTGGCCTGTCCGTGCATCCCAAGCGTGGCGACAGGTCTCGATGGGGACGAACGCCCTCGCCAGTTATATTGTGCTCGCTTGCCGTCCTCGACCGGAGTCGGCGCCCCAAGTTGGACGACGTGATTTCCTCACCGCGCTCAAGCGCGAGCTGCCAGCCGCACTGAAACACCTTCAACAAGGAAACGTGGCCCCCGTGGATTTGGCGCAGGCCAGCATCGGCCCCGGTATGGCGGTCTATTCCCGTTACGCTCGCATCTTGGAGAGTGACGGTAAATCAATGACGGTTCGCACTGCACTCTCTCTCATCAACCAAATCAAGGAGGAGGTGCTTGGAGAGCCTGAGAGCGATTACGACGCCGAGACGCGTTGGGCTCTCACATGGTTTGACCAAAAGGGCTTCGAGCCCGGCGAATTTGGCGATGCCAATACACTTGCGACCGCGCACGCCATTTCAGTTGGTGGCCTGCAAGCAGCCGGACTTGTCCAAGCCAAAGGTGGCGACGTGCGGCTGCTCAATCCGAAGGAGCTTCCGAAGGATTGGGAGCCCGCCACCGACGAGCGGCTTACCGTCTGGGAGATGACGCACCACCTTATTCGCCTTTACCACGTCGAGGGTGCGGGTGACGGACCAACGGCCGACTTGCTGCGGAAGCTCGGCGGACGTGCTGACGCTGCCCGCGATCTTGCCTACCGTCTGTTCTCGATTGCTGAACGCCGGAAGCGTAGCGCCGACGCCCAGGGCTACAACGCGCTGGTTCTCGGCTGGCCTGAACTCGCCCGCCTTACCCAAGAAGCGCCCAAGACACGACTGGCCGATGGCGAACTCAACTTAACCTAACCCCCTATTGATATGGCCGTCTCCAATTACGACCGACTGACCAAGGCGCTTGAACTGCTCACCAGCGGACTCGTGCCATTCATTGAACGCGAACTCAAGAGCACCCACAACCAAGCGTGGTTTGAGGAGACCAAACGCACGCTGAATCCACAGCAGGCCGAACTGCTCGGCTCCGCGGACAAGCCCCAATGGGATGCAGCCTCCGCGTTACTGACGATGTGGAACCAGTGGAACGATGTGTTCAAAAAGACCCTCGGGCCGGCCGATCGCAGCTTGGTTTCCGAACTGCGCGAGGTGCGCAACAAATGGGCGCACCAACGGACGTTCTCTACCGACGACGTTTATCGGGCACTCGACAGCGTCCATCGCCTGCTCAACGCGGTCTCAGCCGCCAAGGAGGCAGGGGAGATCGACACGATCAAGCAGGAGCTGCTTCGCCAGCGTTTCGATGAGCAAGCTCGCAACGAGAAGCGCAAGAGTTCCTCGACCTCAATTGAAGGCCAGCCCGTAGCCGGTATTAAGCCGTGGCGGGAAGTCGTCACACCGCACAAGGACGTTGCTTCAGGCCGCTACCAGCAGGCCGAGTTCGCCGCCGATCTCTGGCAGGTCGCGTTCGTGAACGACGCCACGGTTGCCGCTGAATACAAGCACCCCGTCGAATTCTTCCGTCGCACGTTTCTGACCCATAGCCTGAGCGATCTGCTTGTGGGCGCGGTCCGCAGGCTCACAGGCCAAGGGGGCGATCCCGTCATTCAGCTCCAGACCAACTTTGGTGGCGGCAAGACGCACTCGATGTTGGCGCTCTACCATCTGTTCTCCGGTATGAAGCCCGCCGAGATGGTGGGCCTTGAGGCCGTCTTTCAGCAGGCGGGCACGGACAAGCTGCCGGCCGTTAAGCGAGTGGTTTTGGTCGGTAACAAGATCTCCCCCGGTAATCCCACGAAGAAACCGGACGGCACAGTGGTTCGCACGCTCTGGGGTGAACTCGCATGGCAACTCGGCGGGAAAGAAGCCTACGAACAGATCCGCGCAGATGATGAAAAGGCTACGAGCCCCGGTGACCGCCTTCGTCATCTCTTCAATCAATACGGCCCGTGCCTCATCCTGATCGATGAATGGGTGGCGTATGCCCGCCAACTTCACGACCAGAGCGACCTTCCAGGCGGCAGCTTTGAAACACACTTTACCTTCGCACAGACCATCACCGAGACGGCGAAGACCGCGAACAACACCCTTTTGGTGGTGAGCTTGCCGGCGTCCGATACGGGCGGTAGCCCGCACACACAGGCCGACGACATCGAGGTTGGCGGCGAGCGAGGCCGCGCCGCGCTGGATCGCCTGCGCAATGCCATCGGTCGCGTCGAGTCGTCATGGCGTCCCGCCAGTGCCGAGGAAGGATTCGAGATTGTCCGCCGTCGGCTGTTCGAGCCCATCGTCCAGCAGGACCAGTTCGTAGCCCGCGATGCCACGGCCAGGGCTTTCTTCGATCTTTACCGCACCCAGCACCAGGAGTTTCCGCCCGAGTGCCGCGACGGTGATTACGAGAAGCGGCTCCGCGCCGCTTACCCGATTCACCCCGAGGTCTTCGACCGACTCTACAACGATTGGTCAACACTCGTGAAGTTTCAGCGGACCCGTGGCGTGCTGCGCCTCATGGCCGCAGTCATCCACGCGTTGTGGGAGAAGGGTGACAAGAACCCGGTCATTCTGCCGGCCCACGTTCCGATTGATGAGCCCCGCGTTCAGTTCGAACTCACGCGGTATCTGTCAGACAACTGGACGCCTGTGATCGAGAAGGATGTTGACGGTCCCAATTCGCTCCCGCTGCGCATCGACGGCGAGCAACCGAACTTGGGTAAATACTCAGCATGCCGCCGCGTAGCTCGCACCATCTACCTGGGCTCTGCCCCGACTGCACAGGCCGCGAACAAAGGCTTGGAAGACCGCCGCGTGAAACTCGGATGCGTGCTTCCAGGCGAGTCGGCTGCGATTTTTGGCGACGCCCTTCGTCGCCTCAGCAGCAGTGCGACCTACCTCTATCAGGATGGAGCACGTTACTGGTATTCCACCCAACCCACAGTCACGAAACTGGCCGAGGACCGCGCTGAGCAGCTCAAAAACAACTCCGATGCGGTCGCAGAGGAGATCAAACGTCGCGTTCGCGAGGACGTGAAGCGCCAGAAGGGTGACTTCAGTCGCGTCCATGATTTCCCCGGTAGCAACGCCGACGTGCCCGACGATCAAGACGCCCGTCTTGTCATCCTTGGTGTTGATCACCCCTACACCAAAGACGCCGATTCGTCCGCCTTGGTCGCTGCCAAGGAAATGCTGGAGAAACGCGGCTCGAGTCCGCGACTCTGCAAGAACACGCTGGTATTCCTCGCCGTGGACAAAGCCCGGCTCGCCGACTTGGACGAGGCCGCCCGTCGCTACCTCGCGTGGCAGTCGATTGTTGATGAAGCGAAGACCCTCGACTTGACGCCCCACCAGGGGAAGCAGGCTGAGACGCAACGCGACAACGCCGACAACGCGGTCAAGGCTCGCCTGCCAGAGTCCTACCAGTGGCTCCTTTCGCCGCAACAACTCACTCCGCAGGATGCGGTTTCGTGGAATGCTCACCGCCTCACCGGCCAGGAGCCGCTGGCGGTGCGGGCCAGCAAGAAGCTCCGCAATGAGGAGGCCTTGCTCACGAAGTTTGCCGCCACCCGCCTTCGTCACGAATTGGACAAGGTTCCGCTTTGGCGCGGCCAGCACGTCGAAATCAAACTGCTGACCGAAGACTTTGCCCGGTATCTTTACCTCCCACGGCTTCGCGACACTGCTGTTTTGATCGAGGCGATCCGCGATGGCCTGAGTTTCACTACGTGGGACAAAGAGACGTTCGCATTTGCTGAGAGCTACGAAGAGAAGGCAAAGCGTTACGCCGGGCTCCGCGGAGGCCAGCACGTAAGCGTGCCCGATGACGGGCTTTTCGGGATGCTCGTAAAACCGGATGTAGCGGCAGCCCAGATCCTCGCCGCGACGCCGCCGACCCCGACGCCCGCCTTTCCATCAGGCGGAGGGTCAGGTTCACCGACGCCGACCGCACCACAACCCGGTGGATCGACACCGCCTCCTTCTGGCGGCCAGCCGGCAAAGCCGAAACGCTTCTACGCGACCGTAAAGATCGATGCGACCCGCATGGATCGTGACGTAGGCCAAATATCACGGGAGGTGGTTCAGCACCTCGTGGGCCAGCTCATGTCCGACGTCGAAGTCACCATCGAAATCCAAGCGACAGTGCCCGATGGTTTCGCCGAGAAGACAGTGCGGACCATCAGCGAAAACTGCCGCACGCTCAAATTCACGCAGCACGACTTCGCGAATGAATGATGGAGCCGACATATAGCAGTGAGGAAGCTTGCAGTCGCGTATCGCGAGGTGATTCAAATTTGCGTCGCTAATTCGATCCTGAACTAACCGAGTCATGCCAACCAGCACCAGAAAGCCAAAATATCCTCAGACAATGCGGATATTGAGTAAGCCAATACCGACTGTAGCGTTTAACCGGCTGACTATGCCTCAAAAGGAGGCGTGGCTTCATCGGTTGGTCACTCTGGCCGATGACGCATATCGAACCCTCGGAAAAGAGCTCAATATTATTGGTGATATTGGCGAGCTGGCCGTAGCAGTGAAGCACGGGATCCGGCTCTATCCGGACAAGCATCCTTACGCTGATGGAGTAGAGTTGCAGCAGGGGCCGAACGAGATCTCGATTAAGACTCTATCTCCATCAACTGTAGCGCGAGGGACAAGTTATTGCGAAGTGCGGGTCGATATGGGGGGAAAATGGGGCGCACTTGCTGTTGTGCTACTGAGTCCTGGCTACGCACCAATTCAAATCCTGATTGCAACCAAGCGGGCAATTCGGACTGCATTGAAGCAACAGTATGCGACCGATATCTTGGCTCGGCGGAAGGTTCCTCCGTCTATTTACCATGGTGAACACCAGGTAGGACTGGGACTTATGGAAGTAGTCGCATACGCCAAATATCCTATTCCCTGATGGGTGTGCTGCACTGAATGTTGGTTGAACGACAAGATTTCGCGGCTCCGAAAAGTGGGAAAATTGGGAGAAAGACAATACCCCATAAAAAACTAAGTCTTATACAGAATGGCAAAAAATGCCTCTGGATTAGTTCCCAAAATCCCCAAAGCGTTCCAGTGATGATTCACGCCTAACTTATTTAAGCGTCATGCTCGCGATGCTCGGAGGTTTATAGCGACTGCCCCGTCCGTTTCTCCAATTGTAAGGCTTGGTCAAGGTAGTCCGCTGCCGCGGCTCCACCTCGCTTAAACCCTCCGTTTCCCCCTCGTTGGGGCATGCCCCTGCCTCGGCTCTCCGGGTCGCTGTGACTCAAGCCTGGAGAAGCTGACGCTCAATCGGGCAGCAGGTGATAAGGTCGCATGTGCGACACACGCCAACGCTCCCTAGCGAGCGTTGAATATGAGTAATGAAACCTTTGGTGAACCCATCTACACCTACACGCGGCGACAAGCCATTGATGACGGTGTGCTGGTTGACCTCACTGACACGGAGACGATCCGCCAGCACTGGAAATACCCCTTTGCATGCACTGCCGAAGTTTGGGCGGTGATTGAGACTGCGCTTACCAAGCCTGGCCAAGATATTAACGGTATCTGCCACGATATTTCGAACATGGCCAAGCTGGCGATCACACGGAGTCGCCAACCCGACTTGATCCGATTCGAGGTGTTTATCGCGGGCAACATCCATGCTCTAAAATTGCATATCGGACCGGGTGACGATCCCCGTCCTGTTCTTACCCTGATGTTACCCAATCAAGATTAGGATCGGGGGCTTCGGCCCCCTTTTTTGTCCGGGCAAGACCGGCGGTTACGGACGTCTGTGGTTGGATCTCTGGTGCGTAGCTCCTCGACCAATCCTCAACGACCGTTCCCGTCATTGCTCCGGTCTGCGCAGACGATTCCGAGGCTGCGCTTCTCATCGACTGCTCCGCACTCCGCAAAGCCGACCGATGCTCGCTTTGCTCGATCTTTTTAGCAACTGCCCCCGTCCGGTTCTCCTATTTTACATGGGGGTCAAGGTAGTCCGCTGGCGCGGCTCCACCTATCGCCAAGGCACTTCGTTTCCCCCTCGTTGGTGCCTTTGGAGGCACGCCGCCTCGGCACTCCGTCAGGCTATGACTCCCCATGTGGAGAAGCTGACGCTCAATCGGGCAGCAAGGTGATAAGACCTCAGAGTGAGGAACACGCTGACGCTTCCGGGAGAGCGTCCATCATGCGTGTCTACGAAGCCAAAATCACCTATTCTCTCGTTTCCCTCGGCGACGAACTTAAACTCGACCGCCCTGAAAAGGTTGTCGAATACCTCCGCTCTGCCTTCGAGGAAAATCCACTCCAGGAAGCGTTCTACGTTATCTTCCTGAATCGGAAGAATGTTCCTATCGGTCGATTGATGGTGAGTCTTGGAACTTTGAATTCTACTTTAGCCGGTCCTCGCGAGGTCTTCCGCGGCGCGATCCTTGCTGGCGCCTCCGCAATCATCGTGGCGCACAACCACCCTTCAGGCGACCCCGCCCCGAGCGCCGCAGACGTTCAAGTAACCCGTCAACTTCGCGATGCCTCACGCATCATCGACATCGACCTTATGGACCATGTGGTCGTCGGGC
The DNA here is from genome assembly GCA_019454665.1 of Fimbriimonadaceae bacterium. Lineage (GTDB taxonomy): Bacteria > Armatimonadota > Fimbriimonadia > Fimbriimonadales > Fimbriimonadaceae > UBA2387. The sequence continues at coordinate 16,234 of JACFNW010000008.1, forward strand.
ACTCCGAATCCGACCCTTTGGGGCGCGGCTACTATTCCTTCCGCGAAGCGGGTGTCATTTAGCCCAAGAGGGCTTCGGCCCGGTGCTTGGCAATAGCACCCCAGCACGGCCGGTGTTCCCTGACTATGCCAATACTTCTTAACTGCCTATTCTCCGTTCAGTAAAAATAATGGAATGGATGCCGTGAACGAGGTTTATCCGTTTATCGGTTTACTACGGCAAATCCTTCCCATCGGCGGCAAACTTGACCCCCCGGTAGCCCTTTTGCGGAGGCTTGGTGCGCGTGTTGTCGCGGGTGGCTTGGAATTTCTTGAATAGCGGATTGCCAATTTTTTTGATGAAGGCGTTCCAGTCATGCGCTTGCAGTCCCTTTTGCTCGCAGAACCCCAGATAACGTTCGTGAAGGTCTGCGGTAGCTATCTCGTCAGAGGGAGTGCCCTTTAGCAGTTGGGTGTTGATAAATGCAGGAATTGAGTCCGAGCGAAAGAGAACCAAATCTCGTATGTCTTCTTGTCGCTGAGTTAGGGGGAATGGCTTCTTTGCTTTTTGCAGACTGCGGAGGTTAGTTACGCCCCGAAGCATCCAATTCAAAATTGCCGGTCCTTCTTTTCGGATGAGATATTCGTCGAATCTCTCAACATTCTTCGGTTTGGAGGGCGTCGACGCAGGATCTTCTTCAGCGGTCTCTTGCGAAGTTGTTTTTTTTGCCGAGGCAGATTGCCGATCTCTGATCTGAAGCAGAATTAGGCGTCGTTTCCACGCGTCCACATCTTCGCGCAATGCAACTGGCAGTTCCGAGTTGCACCCAATGATAATATTGAACGGACCTTCCAAGGTGACGCGCTGTTGGGCGAACTTCACTTCGGCCCTTATTCCACTGTCGCCGGACAATGTTTTGAGCATGTGCGCAGAATCTCCCGAGAGGAAATCGGCGCCCGCGTCTTTCGACGTGAGCAGCGTTTTGCCCAGGAATTCACTTAACTCGAAGCGCTCTTCCAAGCGATTTGTCATCAGGGTCGCGCAATTGTCGATACCGACCATTTTCTCGACCAAGGAGATTAGGGTGGATTTTCCGGCGCCCGCTTTGCCCGACAAAATCAGGATTTTATGAAATGGATTTTTTCCTAGCAGCGCCATCCCGCACCATAGCTGAAAGGCATCAACATCCTCTTGCTCTTCTAGGATGCTCTTCAGGAAACCAACGAATTTGGTAGGATGGTTCTTCTTGGGATCATATTCTGTCGGCACCGAATGCGTTAATTTATAGACCGGACTAAAACCAGTGACCGCAATCCTCGTGTCCTCGATTACGATCACAGTATTGGATGCTCCAATAATCGTGTATGGCCTCGATACGGCGTTCATCATCGCGAGCGATTTCGCGTTTTCAAACAGACTCTTGAAAAACGAATGATTCGATTTGAAGAGAAGAGGAGAGTGCAAAATCGAAGGGACCGTGAATTCCATCAAGCGCCGGATTACCTCCTCATTGGAGATCATCTTCCAGACGCCGCGTTTGCCGTCATAGACCCGAAAGGCTTTTAGGCCTGCATCAAACTCAAGCCTGGCTTCGAGCAGGAACTTCCCCACGTGGTGCAGCTGGTTAACCGTGAGAATGATCTTATTGCTCGTGAATACGTCCAACACTGCCTGTCCATATTTTTCTTTGACGTATGCGTCGAGAGCGGTGCCGGACGAACTCAACTCATCGGCCAATCCCTTCAGCCAGTCATTGATGCTGGTGCCAGGGTAAACTTCAGCATCCCAGTTCTCTATGGCGAATTTCGCATCCTCTACCGCAGCCCTCCCTCGATAGACTTCTGTGATTATATCACGCCAAGGTCCTTCTCCAAAAAATTCCTCAAGGTGTTTCTCAGTTGGGACGTGAAGGGCTTTCGTGAGTGGATTGAAGGGCAGTGCTTTGATCCAATCTTTGGGGGCGGGGGGCGGCGTGATCACGTTAGCCATTACCATGTAGCCTGAATGGAGGCGTTGGCCTGTCAACGCCCCTTGGCCTTCAGCGACTAACCCAACGTCTTCGTAACGTTGCCCAACTTTGTTGAAGGTAGTCGCACAGCGAAACCCCTCATGCAGCCGTGCCCAAACCCGCTGCTTGGCCCCGAAAATAGGCGGCCAGCCTGCTCGGGCACTCAAACAGCCTAGAAAAAACTAGCGGTTCCACCACGCTCAATCATCACCGCTGCCTGCCTAAAGTCGTTCTTAAGTTGGTTGCCGCAGGACTCAAACGGCGTTTGGCCTGCGCCTGAGGCGTGGTTTTCTGGGCCATCCACCACCGTGACAACGCGCGTCTCTTCTGCCGTTCCCTCCCAGAAGCCTTGGGCGTTCTGGATTGTCCATCCTCTGAAATAGCGTGAAAGGGTTTTCTGGAGCAGGGCGTCGTCCTTGGGTAGGAACGTATGATTTGGAGTGTTTCTAGCCCGGATATTGCATGAAGGCGTTGAGGTGGTGCGCAGAGGCGGTCGAAGCGTAGGCGAGGCGTGATGGACCGGGGCGAAGGGCGATTGGGGGTTGATGGCACGACACCACCCCCTTTCCCCCGTTGGCGAGCGGCAGGCGTTCGGGTGCTGAA
>JACFNW010000569.1 GCA_019454665.1 Fimbriimonadaceae bacterium
CCTGATCAGGCCATGAACCTCCGGTTGGTGGTCAACCCCTCCCCGGCCCTCCCCAAGCCTTGGGGAGGGCGCTTGGCCGGCGCCCCGGGAGCCGAACCTCAACGCTGAGTGGTTCCGCACGCTGGGTGATCTGTGTAAGGACCGTTTCTCGCTTTGCCGACAATTGGAGCGAGCCGCCATGTTGCACCGCCGACGCCTTCGCGCCTTCACGCTTGTCGAGCTGCTCGTCGTGACCCTGATCATGGCGGTGCTGATGGCGATCGCCTTGCCGCTCTACATGAGCGCGGTTCGGGATTCCGAGCGCAAGACCTGCCGCCACAACCTGCAGACCATCGCCAACGCCGTCGAGGCGCGCAAGGTCTACTCGGGCGAGCCCTACGCGCCGATCGCGTCGCCCCTTTCGGCAACGCTGCTCGACCTGCCCATCGAGCCCATGTGTCCGAGCGGCGGCGCCTACTACGTGGACCTTTCGACCGCCCCGTTCACCGTCCACTGCATCATCGAGGACCACGAGATGTCCGATGGCGCGGGCGGACCGGGATACACGCCCGGCGTGGACGGCAGCTAGCGCCCTTTGAACAAGCCGCCCAAAATGCCGCGCACCAGTTGCCGGGTGATCTGGTTGCCCGGCGTCCCACCCCTGGTTTGGGCCCCGGGTTTGCCCCGGGGGGGGGGGGGGGGGGGGGGGGGGGGGGTAGGCGCGCTGCTGCCGCTCCCATTCCTTCTGCCTCGCGGCCTCGATCTTGGCCCGTTCCTTGTCGGCCTTGGCCATCTCGGCCTGGCGCATGGCGGCTTCGGCTTCCAGCGAGGCTTGCTCCGCGCGAGCCGAGAGCACCTCGTGGGCCGAGACACGATCAATCGGCGTATCGTAACGCGGGCCGATCGGGCTCGAGAGGCGGAGGCTGGCGCGTTCGTCCGCGTTCAGCGGCCCCAATCGCGACACCGGCGGACGGATGAGCGTGCGCTGAACCACCGTGGGAACGCCCTTCTCGTCCAGCGCCGAGACCAGCGCCTCGCCGACCCCGAGTTCGGTGATGGCGTCGCTGGTCGAGAAGCTCGGGTTGGCCCGGAAGTTCTCGGCGGTCGCCTTCACGGCCTTCAGGTCTTTGGCGGTGAACGCGCGCAACGCGTGCTGGATGCGCGTGGCCAACTGGGCCAACATGGCGTCCGGCAGGTCAATGGGACTCTGGGTGATGAAGTAGACCCCGATGCCCTTCGAGCGGATCAGGCGCACCACCTGCTCGACCTTGTCCACCAGGGCCTTCGGCGCGTCGTCGAAGAGCAGGTGGGCCTCGTCGAAGAAGAACGCCATCTTGGGCTTGTCCAAATCGCCGACCTCGGGCAGCTCTTCGAAGAGCTCGGCCAGCAGCCACAGCAACACGGTCGAATAGAGACGCGGGTTGAGGAACAGTTTGTCGGCGGCCAGCACGTGGACGACGCCTCGACCCTTGGGGTCGGTCCGGAACAGGTCGCCCATTTCCAGGGCGGGCTCGCCGAAGAAGCGGTCGCCGCCCTGCTGTTCGAGCACGAGCAAGCGGCTCTGGATCGCGCCGACGCTGGCCGAGTTCACGTTGCCGTACTCCTTGCGAAGCTCGGGGGCGTTCTCGGAGAGGAACACGAGCATTGAGCGCAAGTCGTCCAGATCGAGCAGCAGAAGGCCTTGCTCGTCCGCGATCTTGAACGCGATGTTCAGCACACCTTCTTGGGCTTCGGTGAGCTCGAGCAGCCGCGAGAGCAGGATCGGCCCCATCTCGCTAATCGTGGTGCGCAGAGGGTGGCCTTGCTCGCCGAACACGTCCCAGAACACGACGGGTGCGGCTTCGTAGCGGTAGTCGGCCAGCCCGATCTCTTGGGCGCGGGCTTCGAGTTTGGGCTTGCCGCCGCCCGGTGCGCCGAGTCCGGCGAGGTCGCCCTTCACGTCGGCCAGGAAGCACGGGACGCCCATCGCGCTGAACGCCTCG
>JACFNW010000570.1 GCA_019454665.1 Fimbriimonadaceae bacterium
GGTGTGGAGCGAGCCGAGGACGTTCGGGCGGGATGCCGAGACCGAGGAGATCATGAACTGGGTACGCGGCGAACTCGACCCTCAGTAAGGCAACTGCGCCACGGCACGCGCGATCAGGGCCAAGGCGATGGCGCACATGGCGATGAGGCCCGTGCCGCAACTGAACCCCGCCAGCAGGACCGGCGCGTAGCGCATCCACTGCTCCTCGCCGTACTTCCGCGCGAAGAACCTGCGGCCTGCCCAGGCCCCCACCAGTTGCGGCACCGTGTTGGCGGGGAAAAGCCCGAGTCCACCGGCGAAACCATAGAAGAAAAGCAGCGGAACCTTGAACAGCGACATCAGCCCGAACACGAGCAAGCCGCCCGCAGTCCCCGCTGCGATGAGCCCCGGTTTGAGCGCCTTGGCGAACCAGCCCACCTCGCCGTCGGCGCGGGGGACGTTGATCTGCTGGATGACTGATTGCATCGTGGCGTGCACCGGCCAGAACTTCTGGGCGTACGGGAACTGGCCGCTCGGTACGGGGGTCGAGTTCCAGAAGAAGCTCCAAAACGCGAAACTGGCCAACATGACCACGGGGAACATGAACGCTTCCGCCTTCAGGACGCTGGTGAACTTCGTGCCCGTCAGCTCGACTTCGCGGAAGCGCTGGGCCGCCCAACCGTGATCGGCCAGAGGCACGGGGGCGTACCAGATGTCCACACGCTGATAGCCCGAAGCTACGACGCTGGCCTCCTTGAGATAGGGGAACGAGACGCCTCGGCCCGTCAGACCGTACATGCGAGCCGAGATGTACGAGTTCAGCGGACTCCACACCAAGCCGAAGAAGATCAAGATCCACAGCGGAAAGTCTGGGATCAGGGCTTTGCACACCGCGATGAGCGTGACCGTGGCGGCCAGCCACGCCCCGATCGCTGCCCATACGGGCACATCGCCGCGACCGGGCGGCGGACTCAACGTCGAGGCGCGTTCGAGCCGCTGTTTGCGCCCCTGAGCGAGGGCGCGAACCACCAGCACGATGCCGATGATGCCGACCGAGATGTTGACGCCTATGCCTACAGACAGCCAAAAATCCATGTCGACGCTGAGCTTCGCCACGAACGCGTCCGAGCCGAACCGGTAGTTGGGCAACAACCCGGCGTGGTAGAGGATCGGGTTCATGACGATCATCGCCAGCACCGACGCGACGCACGCGCCCAACACGATTTGGAACGGGAGCACGAACCCGACCAGGACGTTGCCCAGGCTCAGACTCAGGCCCACGATGGCGGCAGGCAGTAGGTTCTCGACGCTCGTGGTGTAGTCGGCGAACGGGATGGGCAGGATCTCGAACGAATCGTTGAACAGCGTCCCGGTCACCACGGGCACGCCGATGTAAACCACTCCGAACAGCATGCCGATGACCGAACCCGTCGAGAACATGCTCCATCGCCAGCTCTCCGTGCCGGCCTCGGCGAGCGCGGTGGCCCCGGAGGCGGCGACGGGGGCATAAGGAAACGGCAAGCGCTCGACGTCGCTGGTGGCCCGGAACAGGGCGTAGCCCAGGCCCATCCAGCTCAGCCGCCCGCAGAAGTCGCCCAGCACCAACAGTCCCACCGGGCGCAGCCAATCGGGGTGCCAAAGCGCGCGCCCGACCACGCCGGGACTGTTCGCGGCGGGCACGGCCCAGCCGGGAATCTGGTCGGCGATGGGCTGAGCGGCCGGCGACGGGATGAAGTAGCCGTTCCAAACGAGGTGGGCGAACGGCCCGCCGCCGAGCCCGCGCTCGACGTTGATGACGGACGTCAAGCCCGCGGCTAGGTAGAAGAGGATGTAGATTTCCTGCTTGCGGAGCGGGGCGTAGCTGCGGCGCGCGACCTCGGCGAACAGAACGATGGTGACCCACTCGGCGGCTCCGCCCACGCCCTGGCCCGCGACCAGACCCAGGTACATGCCGCCGGGGAGCATGAACAACGCGATGAAG
>JACFNW010000571.1 GCA_019454665.1 Fimbriimonadaceae bacterium
CTCGCAGAGCGCGGCCAGGATCGTCCAACCCTCCCAGATGCCGAACTGCGGCCGGTCGGGAAACCGGTAGAGCAGATGGTCGTAGACCCAGACCGAGTCGAAGCCGTCGCGCTCCGCCTGCAACGCATCGCCAGGAGTTTGGCAACACGAGGCGCTCACGTCTCGATGCTCGCAACACGGCTTTGGACAATCGTCTCGTTGCGGGCCGCCGGAGGCGGCAAGACCCAACACCGTCGTCGCGAGAAAGACGGAGATGGACAGCCACCGTACGAGCGATCCTTTCACGCTGTTTCCAGTATAGCACGGAGCGAACCACCCGTCAAGGACCTGGGCGGTTTTCCTTACTGGAGTCCCAAAACACGCCGGTCGCGAGCCGAAAGCGGCACGCCATCCACTAGCGACACGTCGGGACGACGCAACCGGCACCGCTCGCACTTGAGGTAGGTGCTGATGCGGAACGCCACCGCACGCTCGCCTTCGGTCACGTTGACCTCGGACATCTTGAACAGGTTGGCCAAGTCGTCTCCGAACGAGCGCATCGCCTCGGCCAGTTCGGCGGGAAGCGTCAGGTCGGCGATAGCGTCCTGCGAATCCTTGATGCCGCCCACCGTCTTCCACTCCTCGAACGCCGCGAACACCCATGCTCGCAGCTCGATGAGTTCGGCGAACCGAACCTGCAGATTGGACTCGGCGATGCACGCCAAACGCTCCTCCGAGGGCAAGTCGAACGTCTCCAAGTGGACCGACTTGAACTCGCTGGAACCGGGGATGCGGCGGTAGACCTCCTCGGCCGTATGGACGAGAATCGGCGCGACCAGCTTGGTCAGCCGCTCCAGGATCACGTGGCACGCCACCTGGGCGCTGCGCCGCGAGGGCCAATCCTTGCCGTCGCAGTACATCCGGTCCTTGATCGCGTCCAGATAGAACGACGACAACTCGTTCACGCAGAAGTTGTGGATCGAGGTCAGCACCTTGCCGAAGTCGTACCGCGTGTAGGCGTCCACGCAGTCGGCGGACAGCAACTCGACCTGCTGGATGGCCCACTCGTCGATGTCGAGCAGTTCGGGCTTGCCAGCGGGCTCGAAGTCGTAGAGGTTGGAGAGCAGGAAGCGAAGCGTGTTGCGGATGCGGCGGTATTGCTCGCCGAACTGCTTGAGCAGGGCGTCCGAGATCGGCACGTCGTTGGCGTAGTCCACGCCCGCCATCCACGTGCGAAGAATGTCCGCACCATATTGGTCGGCGGCTTGCACGGGGTCCACGGCGTTGCCGGAGCGCTTGGACATCTTGAAGCCCTGCTCGTCGATGACGAACCCGTGGGTGAGCACGGCTTTGTAGGGGGCATGCTCCAAGATGGCCGTCCCGATGATGAGCGAGCTGTTGAACCAGCCCCGGTGCTGGTCCGAGCCTTCCAGATAAAGGTCGGCGGGCAAGTCTTCGCGCCATGAGGGCTCGACGTTGCCCTCGAGCACGGCCAGGTGCGTTGAGCCCGAGTCGAACCAGACGTCCAGGACGTCGGTCTCCTTGACGAACTCAGTCTCGCCAGTCATGCCGTCCCGATAACCGGGGGGCAGGATGTCCTCGGGCGCCTTGGTGAACCACGCGTCGGAGCCTTCCCGCTCGACGAGTTGGGCGACGGCCTCGATGGCGTCGGGGTCGAGGACCGGTTTGCCCGTCTCCTTGCCGTAGAACACGGGGATGCCGACGCCCCACGGGCGTTGGCGGGAGATGCACCAGTCCGGGCGCGTGGCGATCATCGAGCCGATGCGGCTCTTGCCCGTGCCCGGGATCCAGTCCACCTTCTCGATCTCGGCCAGCATGCGGTGGCGCAGGTTGCGGTGGTCGATGTTCACGAACCACTGCTCGGTGGCTCGGAAGATGATGGGTTGGCCGTCGCGCTCGCCGTAGGGGTACGTGTGGACGTGCTCGTAGGAGCGCATCAGGTGGCCGA
>JACFNW010000572.1 GCA_019454665.1 Fimbriimonadaceae bacterium
ACGACGTGGCGGAACGCCTGCAGGCGATGGGATACGCCGCCGCGACGCCAGCCTACCGCTTGGCGCCTTTGCATCCGTTTCCTGCGGCGGTGTCCGACGTGCGCACGTTTTTGGGGCAGATCCGGGCCCAAGCCGCGGTGCTCGGGTTCGACCCTTCCCGCGTCGGAGCACTGGGCAACTCGGCGGGCGGCCATTTGGCGGCGATGTGCGGCAGCGACGGCATCGCTCCCAGTTCGAAGGCGAACGCCGTGGTGGCCATCTGCCCGATCACCAACGTCACCGACCACCGCGTGCGGCACTTCCCCATCTCGTACTCGTTCCTAGAGCAGTTTATGGGCGTCCCGCCCGAGGGCAACGAGGGCGTCTACCGCGAAGCCAGCCCCGTGTTCGGCGTCGGTCCGGGTTCGCCGCCTCACCTGCTGATCCACGGGACTGCCGACGACATCGTTCCCGTGGAGCAGACCGACGAACTGGAGCGCGCGCTCCTGGCGCAAGGTGTTCGGGTGCGCAAGCGCATTCTCGAAGGCGAGGGCCATTCGTTCTCGTTCGGGGGGTGGGCCGAAATCGAGCGGGAGTTCGACGCGTTCTTCGGCGAGGAGTTTGGACCCCTTGGCTAAGCGCGGATTTCCGGCGGATGCCGAGAAGTGGGTGGACCTTCGCAGCGACACGGTCACCCGTCCGACGCCCGCGATGTACCAGGCGATGATGGATGCCGACCTTGGCGACGACGTGCTGGGCGACGAACCCACTGTGGCCCGATTGGAGCGTCTGGCCGCCGACATGGTGGGCAAAGAGGCGGCGCTGTTCGTCCCGAGCGGCACGATGGGCAACCAGATCGCGTTGGCCGTCCACTGCCGGCCCGGGGATGCGGTGCTCTTCGAGGAAGAGGCGCACATGCTCTACTACGAAGTGGGCGCGCCGGGGGCCATTGCGGGCGTGGTTTCGTGGACGCTACCGTCCGACGATGGTGGGCCTGCGGTCGAGGACCTCGCCCGCCACTGCCGCCCGGCCTCGCTGCACACCCCGGGCACCAAGTTGATCTGCCTGGAGAACTCGCACAACCGGAAGGGCGGCACCGTGATCTCGCTGGGAAAGCACCGGGCGTATCGGGCATTGGCCGACGAGCGGGGCGTGAGGATCCACCTGGATGGGGCGCGGGTCTTCAACGCGGCGGCGGCGATGGGCGTCGAGGTTCGCGAGATCGCGGCGACCGTGGACACGGTGAGCTTTTGCCTGAGCAAGGGGCTGCGTTCGCCGGTCGGGTCGCTGCTCTGCGGCTCGGAGGCCTTCATCGAGGAGGCTCGGATTTGGCGCAAGCGGCTGGGCGGCGGCATGCGGCAATCGGGATTGCTTGCCGCGTGCGGGGTCGTTTCCCTGACGCAGGAAGTGAGCCGCCTGGCCGAAGACCACGTGCGAGCCAAACATGTCGCGGAAGCGATTCAGGCGTTGGGCGCTGTCGCGAGTGTGGAACTGAACCGGGTTCAGACCAACATCGTGCTCATCCATGTGGACGACGCGGCCCGCTGGGCAACGGCCTTGGAGGCCGAGGGTGTTTTGGCCATCCCGTTCTCGGCCACGACGCTCAGGCTGGTGTTCCATGCCGACATAGACGATGGGCAGGCGGACCGAGCCGTGAAGGCCTTCGCCAAGGTGGGACGCTCGTGAGGTTGCCCGAAGGCATGGACTACGGACCCGCGCCCGAGGCGGCCGACTTGGCCCACGCGTGGTTGGACGGCTTCGGACGGCGCTTCGGTTGCTTTGTCGGCGGAGAATTTCGTAAGGCTGACGAAGCATTCGCTGTGTTCAACCCCGCGAACGGTGGCGAGATCGCCCAAGTGGCGCAGGGATCTGCCGAGGACGTGGACCGGGCGGTCGAGGCGGCGCGCGGGGCGCTGGCGGGCTGGCGGGCGCTTGGAGGGCACGGACGGGCGCGGTTCTTGTATGCGC
>JACFNW010000573.1 GCA_019454665.1 Fimbriimonadaceae bacterium
GTTGGTGAGGCAGTCGCCGATTTCCTGGAGCGGCCGATCCATGGTGACAGGGTCGCCGATCGCCACGCGCTCGCGAACCTGGTCGGCGGGCATTCCGAGATCCACGAAGAAGTTATCAATCTTCGGGCCCTGGTTCATCTCGGCCTCGCTGAGCAGGTGCTTGGGCTTGGTGCCGTAGTTGAGCGTGCCCGGGAGGTAGCCGTCCTTGGTGCGGACCTGCACGCGTTGGCTGAACATCTGGCGCGGGTCCCAGCCCCCGAGCGGGTTGAGGCGGATGAAGCCTTTGTCGTCAATGTACTTGACGACGAAACCGATCTCGTCCATATGAGCGGCGATCATGAGTTTCTTGCGCGGGGCCGCGCCCGAGCCGGATTTGAGGCAGATGACCGAGCCCATGCGGTCCACCGAGACGTCGCAAAGCCCGCAGAGTTCGTCCTTCACGATCTGGCGGATGTCGTCCTCACAGCCCGGAACGCCGTGGCTTTCGGTGAGACGCTTGAGTAGAGGAAGGTTGAGGCCCATGACTTCGAATTCTGACACTTGACGCGGTGCGAAACGCGCCGAGAGCACGTCCTTCCCATTGAAGTCCGTGTCTCGCGCTGCGGCCCGAGCGGACTCTGGTTAGGGTATCTCATCATGCTTTCAGCGAACTTGTTCGACAATCCGGCCAAGATCTTGGTCGTCGGCGTAGGCGGCGCCGGAACCAATGCCGTCAACCGGATGATCGAGGAGGGGGTTCAGGGCGTCGGCTTCGCCGCCATGAACACCGATGCGCAGGCGCTTGGCCTCTCCAAAGCGGAGACCAAACTCCACCTCGGCGCATCCTCGACCCGTGGCCTCGGCGCTGGCGGCGACCCGTCGGTCGGCGAAACGGCCGCTCGCGAAACCGCCAAGGCCATCGAAGAACTCGTCTCCCAAGCCGACATGGTGTTCGTCACGGCGGGCATGGGCGGCGGTACGGGCACGGGCGCGGCCCCGGTCGTGGCCGAACTCGCGAAGCGGTCCGGGGCGCTCACGGTCGGCGTGGTCACCAAGCCGTTCACGTTCGAAGGTCCCCGGCGCAAGCGACTGGGCGAGCAGGGCGCGGAAGCGCTCAAGCAGCGCGTGGACACGTTGATCACGGTTCCCAACGACCGGCTGCTCAAGATCGTCGAGCGGAGCACGACCATGCAGGACGCCTTCGCGTTGGCCGACGACGTGCTGCGCCAGGGCGTTCAGGGTCTGAGCGACATCATCATGCTGCCCGGCATCATCAACGTGGACTTCGCAGATGTTCGCTCGGTGATGAGCGATGCCGGAGTGGCCATGATGGGCCTGGGTCGGGGTTCCGGTCCCCGTCGAGCCCGCCTGGCGGCGGAGCATGCGGTCAAGAGCCCGCTGCTCGAAACCCGCATTGACGGTGCGAAGCGGATGTTGGTCAACATCTCGGCCGGCTCGGACTTCACGATCGGCGAGGCTCACGAGGCGATGGAGTACATCCTCCAGTTCACCGATGCCGACGAGGCCGAGATCATCTTGGGCCACGTGTTGCGCGAACTGCCCGATGGCGAAGTGCGGATCACGCTGCTGGCCGCTGGCATGGACCCCAGCTACCGCCGCGTCGAAGCCAGCCCCGAAGTGTTCGCCAAGCCCGAACGCAAGCCCGCCCCTCGTCCCGAACTGGGTGCGGCGCCGGAGCGCCAACCCGTTGCGGTCGGTCAACCCGCGCGACGGACGGAAGCCGGTCCCATCGAACTCAGCGAACTCGACCTCGACATTCCGTCTTTTCTGCGCCGCCAACGCAACAGCGGCGCTTGACCTTGCCCTACCCCTAACCGGCGCGGTCGCCACTCGGTCTCACCACCCGTGGCGCCGCGTCGGTAGGTTCAGTCTTTCTTCGTCTGCTCGCGGACCTTCTTGGCGATCGGCTTGACCAGTGCCACGGCGACGGGGATGGCGACGGC
>JACFNW010000574.1 GCA_019454665.1 Fimbriimonadaceae bacterium
AAGGACCCGAAGGACTTCACGATCATCGGGAAGCGGCTGCCCCGCGTGGACAACCGCGACGTGGTGACGGGGACGGCCAAGTTCGGCATGGACGTCCGCATACCCGGGATGCTGGTGGCCGTGGTCGCCCGCCCCGAAGCCTTCGGCGGGAGCATCGCCAGCTTCGACGAGGCAGCCGCGCGCAAAGTGCCCGGAGTCCGCGACGTGATCAAGGTCTCGACGGGGATCGCCGTGCTGGCCGACCATACGTGGGCGGCGCTCGCAGGCCGCGAGGCTCTGGCGGTCAAGCAGGAGGCAGGTCCCAACGCCTCGGTGGACTCCGATTCCATCCACAAGCAACTGGGCGAAGCGTTTCAGCCCTTCGGCGATGCGCCCGAGGGCAAGGTGGTCGAGGCCGAGTATGCCGTGCCCTACCTTTCGCACGCGCCGATGGAGCCGATGAATTGCACGGTCAGCATCGCCGATGGCAAGTGCACGATCTACGCGCCCAGCCAAGCACCGGACGCCATCCAGCGCGGGGCCGCCCAGCGGCTGAGCCTCGATCGCAGCGCCGTCACCGTACACACCACGCTGGTCGGTGGAGGCTTCGGTCGGCGGTTCCAGATGGACTTCGCCAACGAAGCCGTCGAGATCGCACAGGCTGCCGGCAAGCCCGTCCAAGTGGTGTGGAGCCGTGACGACGACATGAAGCACGACTTCTACCGTCCCGCGAGCCGCAACCGCTTCCGTGCCGTGTTGGGTTCGGACGGCAAGCCGATCCTGTGGCAGCATCAGTTCATGCAAGCCCAGGCGGGCCGAGGCACCCCGAACTGGGGCCGCGAGGAAATTCCCTATCAGATCCCGACCGCCCAGCGCATGACGGGCGGCGCGAGGACCCCGATTCCGACGGGCGCATGGCGTTCCGTTTCGCACTCGAACACGGGCTTCGCCATCGAGAGCTTCGTGGACGAACTGGCGTACGCCGCCGGCGCGGACCCCTTGGAGTACAGGAAGAGCCTGATCGCCGATGCCCGACTTATGGCGACGCTCGAACGGGTGGCCAAGCTCGCCGATTGGAAGGGCCCCAAGCCCGCCAAAGGCAAGGGACGCGGCGTCGGCTGCTTCGCGGGCTATGGCTCGTACTTCTCGATGATCGTGGACGTCACGCACGACCCCGATCTGGGCATCGTCGTCAACCACGTTTACGCCGTCGTGGATTGCGGCATCGCGATCAACGCGTCCGGCGTCGAGGCTCAGGTCATCGGCGGCGTGAACGACGGCATCGCGACGGCGCTCAAGTCGGCGATCACGATCAAGGGCGGTGCGGTCGAGCAGTCGAGCTACTTCGATTTCGAGTGGCTGCGAATGAACGAAGCGCCGAAGTTCACGATCGAAATCCTGCCCAGTCGAGAGGCCCCGGGCGGCATGGGCGAGGTGGCGTATCCGCCCGCCCCCGCAGCCGTGGCGAACGCCATCTTTGCGGCCACGGGGCACCGGCTCCGCACGTTGCCGATGAACGAACTGCCCGAGTGATGCGGGACATCGCCGCATCGCTTTGCCAATGGCTTGACGAGGGCCGGGGGGTCGCGTGCGCCATCGTGGTGCGGACGTGGGGCTCCTCGCCTCGGCCCGTCGGCTCGGTCATGGCCGTCCGCGACGATGGTTGCGTGGCGGGCTCGGTGAGCGGCGGCTGCGTCGAAGGCGCGGTGATCGAGGCGGCTCAAGGTTGCCTTGCCACGGGCCGTAGCCGCTTGCTTGTATTTGAGGCCATCAAGGACGAGGACGCTTGGGCGGTCGGGCTCTCTTGCGGCGGCACGCTGCACGTGTGGGTGATGCCTGTCGCCGATAGCACGGGTTGGCGGGAGATCGCCGCGGGTCGGCCGCAACACCTGCGGATCAGGATGGATGCCGACGCGGCCATCGAGTGGACGCAGCCCAACGCTCCCAAGGGCGAGAAGGACGGC
>JACFNW010000575.1 GCA_019454665.1 Fimbriimonadaceae bacterium
GGCCCAGGTTAGAACCGCGCGCCGATGGTCTTCTTCAGAGGTCCAATCCCCGAGAACGACTTCTGCTTCCGCGGCTTCCGCGACGCGGACCGACCGCTCCCAGTCGCCTTCCGCTCCGTTCCACGGCTTGCGCGACACGAAGACGGCGACCGGCCCCGCGATCGCGAACGATTTCGCCGACTCGGCGAGGTACCAGTGGTCGTCGTGGACCATGTACGCCGAGAGGATGTTCTTGCCCTTGGATGCCATTTCTGAGGAATCTCCGAGTGATCTGGACTGATTTCGCAATGCGGACCCGGGTTTCCTTTGCAGATTGTTGTGGACGAAGAAGATTCACAGGACAAGGCCAGGACTGATTGGAGTCCCGACGTGAGAGAGGAGCAACTTCACAGTTCCGAACCGCAGGCAAGCCTTCGACGGAGCCGGGCTACTGCTCTTTCCAACTGTGCCCTGTTGGGTCGAATGTGCCGTCCGCCTTCTAGCAGGGAGGATCGCTGGACTTAAGAGGCCGAGGGGTCCCAGCTGGCACCTGGATGCGTGTTCCGCAATTCGAGCATTCGTAAGCGTCCTTGGGTGCTGCACTCATTTGTTCTGGCACGAAGGTTCGGGCACGCTTGAAAATGCCTCCCGCTGATCAGCGGGAGGCGGATGTTGGATTGAGGGACCTATAGCAACGATCCGGCGAGCGCCTCCAGACGGAATCGGTTGTCGGGCTCTTGGCGTTGCGCCGCGGCCGTGATCGCGTTGATCAGACCGAAGGCGGTCTCGGGTTCGGGCTCGTATGACAGTTGCCGGACGATGCTCTCTTGGACGTCCTCCGACAGGTCCCATGCCGCGCCTAGCCGCTCGACCTCGCCCTCGGGGTCCGCGACGGGCTTGGTGCGGGACGCGGCAAGAGCGTGCGCGGTCTCGGCGCCCAGCGCAAGTGCCTGCTCGGCGGCGGCGAGAACCGTCGGTCCAAGGTTCAGAATCGTGCCGACGTGCCTTCGCGCGAGGACGCTCCGGTTCTTGACCAGCCGGACCAGGCCATTGGCGCAAACTTGCCGGTACACGATCGCATCGACCGAGAGCGTGCGCTTGCCGACTTCGCTGTTGGCGATGTGGACGCCGCGAAACAGGGGGTCGCCGGGCTTCGCCTCTCCGATAGGGCTCGGGTCCACAAGGCGTAGATGAAAGCTCGCGTCCGACTCCTCGAACCACACGGGGACGAGCCCTTCTTCCGCGAGCGGTCTTGCAGCCTCGACCAACTGGACATTGTCGATGCGCGCGTACCTCGAGCTGAGGATGCCGCGCACGGTTTCGCCGCAGCCGCGCATAAGCATCGGTTTGGGCTTGCTCTCGCAAAGCCGGTCCATCCAGTACGCGAACTGGGCGTCTTGGAGTTCGGGAGGGCAACGCCTGAAGTACTGGGCGGGGATGCCGAGCTTGGCGCAGAGTTGACCCTCGGCCCAAGTTGTGGCCGAGAGTTCTCGGCGATCTCCATTGGTCGAGTGTAGAACGACCATGCCGTTCGACAGCCGGATGTCGGTCGCGGGGACGATCTTGTCCCAGGACTGCGAGGCGGTCGCGAGCGTTCGCTCGACGACCTCTTGATAGGTGCATGTGGACTTCATTGGATCACCAGAGCCTCGTCGGGAGGCAATGAATCTCCAGCGTGGATGGAGGATGCAGTCCCGTCAACGAATCCCATCTTCGAAGCAACGAACCGCCTGCGACCTGCACTCGACGATGGACTTGCCGATTTGAAGGGTGCTTAGCGCGGGAAGGGTCACCTAAGCGATGGCGCAGCCATCACGGCGCGAAGGGCACTATTCTGAATACTTGATCCGAGGCAACGCGCTGAACATGAACGTCGATGACGGTCGTTCGATCAGGCACGAGCCAGTTTGTCAAGGTTCCCTGAGAGAACGCCTTCCTAAACGGCAGGTACCGGATGT
>JACFNW010000576.1 GCA_019454665.1 Fimbriimonadaceae bacterium
CACCGTCGCCCAACTCAACGTGGGACGGACGCAGTTCCAGATCGGCGCGAACGCGGGACAGACGGCGGGCTTGTCGCTCGGCAACTTCGCATCCAGCCAACTCGGCTCGGGCGTGGTCTCCGGCCTCAACCTGTCCAACCTCGACATCACGAGCGGCGCGGCGGCCACCCAGGCGATGCAAGTCATTGACAAGGCCATCGAAGAGGTGTCCGAAGCCCGCGGTTCGATCGGCAACTTCATGCGCAACACGCTCGAGTCGCAGGTCCGAAACCTCGGCGTCGCCAAGGAGAACCTGGCCGCCTCCGAATCGGCCATCCGCGACGCGGACGTCGCCGAGGAGATGACGAAGTTCACGAAGCTTCAGATCCTCCAGCAGTCCGGTCTGGCGATGCTGGCGCAAGCCAACAGCGCTCCGCAATCGGTTCTCTCCCTGCTCCGGTAACGGCAACGCAAAACGACAAGGTAAATGCTCAACCCCTGGGTCTCGGCCCAGGGGCTTTGTTTTGTTTGGCGGGCCAAATCGTCCACACTGGAGGGTCTATGGCCTTCGACCCCGCCCTGTTCCAAGAGAACGAGCGCCTCGACCCCACCGCCAAGCGCGTCCTCCTGGCCGACGTCGGCCCGCTCGATTGCGAGGCGGGCGGTCACTTGCCCAGCGTCGTCGTCGCCTACGAAACGTGGGGCGAACTCAACGCCGACCGATCGAACGCCGTCGTCATCTGCCACGCGCTTTCGGGCGATTCTCACGCCATCGGCTGGTGGGATCGCATGGTCGGGCCGGGGAGGGCCTTCGACACCGAGAGGTACTTCGTGATCGGGACCAACGCTCTGGGCGGCTGCCAAGGCACCACCGGCCCCGCTTCGCCGCACCCCGACGGCAGCCCCTGGCGAACGCGCTTTCCCATCGTCACCGTGGGCGACATGGTCGAAGTGCAATACCGCCTTCTCGACCACCTGGGCATCGAGCAGGCCCTGTGCGTCGCAGGTGGCAGCATGGGCGGCATGCAGGCGTTGGAATGGACGCTGCGCTGGCCGGGCCGGGTTCGCAAGGCGTTTATCACGGCTTCAGCCCGCGCGCACAACGCCATGCAGATCGGGTTCAACGAGGCCGCGCGCCAAGCCGTCATGCGCGACCCGAAATGGGCGGGCGGACTCTACCAGGAAGGCGATGGCCCCGACCAGGGCCTGGCCGTCGCGCGCATCGTGGGCCACCTGAGCTACCTGAGCGAGGCTGCCTTCGACCAGAAGTTCGGGAGACGCCTCCAGGACAAGGACACGTTCGACCACCGGCTTGGCGTGGAGTTTCAGGTCGAGAGCTACCTGAACTACCAGGGCGACAAGTTCACCAAGCGGTTCGACGCCAACAGCCTGCTGTACCTGACTCGGGCCATAGACTATTACGAGCGCACGAGCCTTGCAGGGTCGCAATCCGAGTACCTGTTCACCAGCTTCACCAGCGACTGGATCTACCCACCGCACCAGAGCCAGGAACTGCACGGGATGGCGCTGGCCGCAGGTTGCCCCTCGGCGTGGCACAACATCGCCCTGCCGATGGGCCACGACGCGTTCCTGCTGGACGGCGTGCACCAAGGCGACCTCGTACGGGCATTCCTCGAACGCTGAGGCGCGATGTATGATGGAGCCGTGACGCCGCGCGAAGACCCGCAATGGCCCCGCGCCTCCCACTGGCTGGCCCAGGGTCGCAAAGGCTCGCCGGTGACCGTGCTCGGCGTGCCGATGAACCGTTCGGTGACGCCCGGGCGCTACGATTTGGGTCCGCAAGCGATCCGGCAGGCGCTGGCGCGCTACTCGCTTTGGCCCGGAGACGGCTCGCCCCTCACCGAGTGTTGGGATGCGGGCGACGTCGTCTTGCCCGAGGATGACGCCGATGGAGAAGTCGCCGCGATCGAAGAGGCCGTCGCCTCCCTGGGCGT
>JACFNW010000009.1 GCA_019454665.1 Fimbriimonadaceae bacterium
GCAAGGTGGCGATCGTCCAGAACGTGGGCTATCCCGAGCCCAACCGCTCGCACTTCAAGAGCATGGACATCTGGCACACGGCCAGCCCCGAAGGGACGTTTTCGACGGGATGGCTCGGGCGGCACTTCGACCTGCAACTCCAATCCAAGCCGCTCAACCCCGTGGTGGCCCTGGGCCTCTCTACCGAGAAGCCGTTGGCGCTGAACGCCAAGAACGCCAGCGTTCCATGCTTCGCCAGCCTGGCCGACATCCAGCAGTTGGTCGGCGACCCCGACGCCGAGCGCCGACTGCGACAGATTCAGGGCGACGCGGCGGCCTCGGGTTCGGCCATCCGCGCCGTGCAGGATGCCAGCAAAACCGCGCTCGACGCGATGAGCGAACTGGAGAAGCGGCTCGGCACCTACGCGCCCAAAGAGAAGTACGGCACCGACGCGTTCGGACGGGGCTTCCAGCAGATTTCACACCTGATCGGCGCTTCGCCAGCCACCAAGTTGGTCTACTTCAGCGCAGGCGGCTTCGATACCCACGCGCGCCAGCCCGATGCGCACGCCAACCTGCTCAAGGGGTTGGGCGATGGGTTGCTCGCGTTCCAGCGGGAGATGGAGGCGCTGGGCAAAGCCGACCAAGTGCTGGTGCTCGTGTTTTCCGAGTTCGGCCGCCGGGTTCACGAAAACAACAGCCTGGGCACCGACCACGGCGCCGCCGCGCCCATGTTCCTGGTGGGGCGAGGCGTGAAGGGCGGCATCCACGGCAACCTGCCGAATCTGGGCGACCTCAATCGGGGCGACCTGCGGCACGAGGTGGACTTCCGTCAGGTGTATGCCACCGCGCTCGACGAGTGGCTCGCGGGCGATTCGGGCGTGGTGCTTGGCGGCAAGTTCGACCACGTTCCGGTGCTGCGGTAGACCCGTTGTCGGCTCCGATGGCACCGATCACGGAAGGCATCACGTTTCTCCCGACCGCCGACCTTGAAGCGACGCATCGGTTCTATTCGGGCGTCTTGGGCTTGGATTTGGTGCTCGATCAGGGTTCGTGCCGCATTTACCGCGTGGTCGGCACGAGCTATTGGGGGTTCTGCGAGCGGGCAGCGCCCACGGCTCCCGAACAGGTCGTCTTGACGGTTTGCAGCGACGATGTGGACGCGTGGCACAGGCGTTTCGAGTCGAGCGGACTGCCAACCGACGGCCCTCCTCGCACCCATGCGGCCTTCGGGATCTACCATTTCTACGCCCGCGATCCGAACGGCTACCGGATCGAAGTTCAGCGCTTCCTCGACCCCGGTTGGGCCGCTGGACAACGTTGAGGTCGTCCTTTGGATGGGCGCCGTAGCCTCCATGCAACCGAGGGGCGATCCCCTATCGCCAAGACTGGGGAAGCTGTGCAAGGGTCCCTTCAACTGAGGACAGAAATTGGTGAGCACAGGAATGCTCGGCGTGTTATAAGTAGGTAGATCGCCCTTTTCTGTCGGAACGCTGTCATGAAACCGACTTTTTTCGCTTTAAACCGCTGTTGTCTTGCAGCTGCCGCTGTTTTGGTTCTCGGACTGGCTCAGCAAGCAGCTTCGCAAGGCGTCAACGTGTGGGGCTCCAACGCGTACAACCAGAGCGTCGCACAGACAGGCCAGTTCGTCGCGCTCGCCGCCGGACCCAACCACAGCCTCGCGATCCGCAAGGACGGCACGCTCCACGCCTGGGGCTACAACTCGGACGGCCAGACCATCGTTCCGCCGGGAACGTACAAAGCGGTCGCGGGAGGCAGCTACCACAGCCTCGCGATCCGGGACGACGGGACCCTCGCGGCCTGGGGCCACAACGGTTGGGGGCAGTGCAACGTTCCAGCGGGCACGTTCAAGGCCGTTGCGGCGGGCGCGTTCAACAGCCTGGCGATCCGCACCGATGGCACGCTCGTCGGCTGGGGCCACAACGCCTATGGCCAGACCAACGTTCCAGCAGGCACCTATACGGCCATCGCGGCCCGACAGGCGCACTGTTTGGCCCTTCGGAGCGACGGCGTCTTGGTGGGCTGGGGCACCAACGAGTACGGCCAGCGCACGATTCCTCCAGGAACCTACAAAGCCGTTTCGACGGGGTTCCTTCACACTCTGGCGATCCGCACCGATGGCACCGTGGTCGGGTTTGGGTCGAACGCGAGCGGTCAAACGACCGCGCAGGCCGGTACTTTCGTGGCCGTGGCCGCCGGCTACGAACACAGCCTCGCCATCCGCAGCGACGGCACGCTCCACGCGTGGGGGAATCTGGTGGGCGGCCTCGGTTCGCTGCCCACGGGTCGCTTTCAGGCGGTCGCTTCCGGGACGTACCACAGTCTCGCGCTCGAAGCGCCCAAGTGGACGTTCGCCAGCCTTCATCCCGCTGGAGCGTGGTACTCGGCTGCCTGGGCCGCCGGCGACGGGCAGATCGGCGGCGTGGCGAACCACGCCAACTACGGCAACGCCGCGCTTTGGACGGACTTGACGGTCGCTTCCTACGTCGACCTATCGGGCGATCTCGATGCCAGCGAAGTGTGGGACGTTGCGGGAGGCGTGCAAGTCGGCTCGTTCTCCAACATCGCCGCAGGGACGAACGCCGCGAACCTCTGGCAAGGCTTGCCGACTACGTTCCTCTCCCTTCCCCAGCATGATTACCGCTATGGCGTGGCCGCCGGGACCGACGGTCACGCTCACGCAGGGTCTGTTCTAGGGGCGAACAACGATTCTGTCGCCGTCCTATGGACGGGCACAACGGCCTCCGCACTGGCACTGCCCCAGTTGTTGTATCCGCAAACGGCGGAGAGGTCCTTTGCTTATGGCGTAGCCGACGGCGTCCAGGTCGGCTCGGCCACCTTCGCGGGGCAAGCGCATGCCTCGGTCTGGTACGGCGATGCTGCTTCTTGGGTGGACATCCACCCGGCGGGCGCAGGAGTTTCCGAGGCGTTCCGAACGGACGGAACCCAACATGTGGGTCACTTGTGGAACCACCTGGGACAGCGGGCGGTCCTGTGGACCAGCAACTCGCAATGGACCGATCTCACGCCGCTCGGCTACGACGGGGCGTCGGCCTACAACCTGGGATTCGGTCACCAGGTGGGTCACGCCACGATGGGCGGGATGCCGCGAGCCATGATCTGGAGCGGCTCGGCGGGTCACTACGAAGACCTTCACGACTACCTGCCCATCGAGTACGCCGCCGGAGGCTCGTACGCTTGGGACCTCGATGTGCGCGACGGGATGCTAGTCGTGGTCGGCGAGGCGTTCAACACGGTGACCGGACAATCCGAGGCCGTGATCTGGATCGCCGACGCGCCGAACCAGGCGCCCGTCGCCGTGTTGCCCGCAGGGGGCACGATCACGTTGAATCCGGGCGAGACGACGACGATGCTCGTTCTGGACGGCAGCGGCTCGTCCGACCCCGACAACGACGTCCTGACCTACTCGTGGACCTCCGACCCCGCTGAACTCCTTCAAGGAGCCACCGGGCCGGTTCAGACGGTGGGCGTCGGGGTGGGGACGTTCACGTTCACCCTGACCGTCACGGACCCCGAGGGCGCGTCGGACAGCGCAACCGCGACGTATACGGTGGTTCCCGGCAACCGCCCGCCCGTGGCCAACGCCGGCCCCGACCAGACGCTCACGGTGCCTCACGACGGCAGCCCCTTGACCAGGCACATGCAGGTCCCGCTCAATGCAGGTGGCTCGACCGATCCTGATGGGGATTCACTTACCTACCAATGGGCGCTGCCCCAAAACGGCAGCGATTGGACTTGGTCGGGTCCCAGTATCCAGGTTGGACTGCCGGCTGGCGTCTATACGTTCGTTTTGCGAGTCACAGATACTTCCGGACTTTGGTCGGAGGACGAAGTAATCATGACCGTGCTCCCCGAACCCAACCAGCCGCCAGTGGTCAACGCAGGATCGGACATGGTTCTTGTTGCTCCCAAGGGAGTGGACCATGTGAATATTGATCCCGTTATCCAAGCTACCGACCCCGATTGGGACTTCCTCTACACGAGCTTTGGCTCATCTGGTGTGGGAAATGCCGGAAGAAGGGTCTCTCTTGTGTTCGGTATAGGCATTACGACGATGACATTCACGGCCACTGACAGTTACGGCGAGGTTGGCGAGGACACGCTTGTCGTGACCGTGTTAGCCCACCCAGGCGGTGCTCATGAGGGACCAAAGGCAAAGGATGATCACTACCAATTGGCACCTGGGGATTACACATGGGTGTACCCGATGTCCAATGACACGCACACCGAGAATCTACCCTTCAGCATCTTGGGAGTAACGAGCCGAGTTGGCAACGTCTACTTTTCAACACTTGTTGGAGGTCCCTTGGGCATCTACGTTCCGCCATCGGCAGCACCAGGCAACTATGAAGCCGAGTACTTCATTGTGGATGCTCAGGGTCGAACCGACGTCGGCAAGATTCGGGTCCAGGTGAAGAAGAAGTAGCCGTACCCTCTTGAACCATCTTGTTGGCCCGGCACAGCGGGGCCAACAGGGGTTCGTCGCCGCGGTCATGGGCCATCCTGAGTGGTCGTGTTCTGGCGCGGAGCGGGTAAGGTCTAGGGCATGTTTGCCGCTTGGGCCGCCCTCGTCTCGTTGCCCGCGCCGGTGGCGCTTCCCGAACCGATGCGCGAGTTCCGCGCCGCGTGGGTCGCCACGGTCGCCAACATTGACTGGCCGTCGAAGCCCGGCCTCACCACGCCTCAACTCAAAGCCGAACTGGTGGCCATCGCCGACCTGGCCCAGGAACTCAAACTCAACGCCTTGATCTTCCAGGTGCGCCCGCACGCCGACGCCATGTACGCCAGCAAGATCGAGCCTTGGTCGCCCTACATCACGGGCCAAACGGGCAAGGCGCCCAGCCCGCTGTTCGATCCGCTGCAGACGATGATCGAGCTGTGCCACGCGAGGGGCATCGAACTCCACGCGTGGTTCAACCCCTACCGAGCGTGGCATCCCCGGTCGCCGGGCACGATCCCCGACAACCACGTGGCCAAGACCCACCCCGATTCGGTCAAGAAGTACGGCGAGTACCTCTGGATGGACCCGGGCGACGCGTTCGTCCAGAAGCGGACGCACGACGTGATGATGGACGTGGCCACGCGCTACGACCTCGACGGCATCCACATTGACGACTACTTCTACCCGTACCCAGTGCGCGGGCAGGATTTCCCCGACGAGCCGAGTTGGCAGGCCAGCCTGAAGGAGAAACACGGGCTTTCCCGCTCCGATTGGCGACGCCGGAACGTGGACCGCTTCATCGAGAAGTACTACAAGGAGCTCAAGAAGGCCAAGCCGTGGGTCAAGTTCGGCATCAGCCCGTTCGGCATCTATCGGCCCGGCATCCCGAAGGGCATTCAGGCGGGTGTGGACCAGTACGAGGGCCTGTACGCCGACGCGCTCAAGTGGTTCGAACTCGGATGGTGCGACTACTACACGCCGCAACTGTATTGGCCCATCGAGCAGACGCCGCAGAGCTACCCCGTCCTGCTCGATTGGTGGGTCTCGGTGAACAAGGCGGGCCGCCACCTGTGGCCGGGCAACTTCACCAGCCGGCTCAACCCCTCCGACGGCGCGTGGAAGTTCGACCAGCTCAAGCGGCAGATCGAACTCACCCGCGAGAAGGTCAAGCATCCCGGCAACGTCCACTTCAGCTTCAAGGCGTTCTCGAACAACTGGGCCGGCGTCACGCCTTCGCTCATCGAGGGACCCTACGCCAAGCCCGCACTGGTGCCTGCGTTCCCGTGGCTGGATGCCAAGCCGCCGAAGGCCCCGCACGTCACGTACAAGGTCGAGGGCGACCAGTGGACCGTGAAGTGGAAGCCGGGCGACAGCGAGGATCACGGCGTGGCGCTGGTCAACTACGAGACGGCTCAGGGCTGGAGCGAGACCGAGATCGTGGGCCGCACCAAGGACAAGGCCTCGTTCTGGACCATGGCCACGGGCATGCCGACGCGCGTCGCCGTGCGGTTGGCCGACCGAAACGGCAACGTCTCCGAGCCAACCGTGGTGCCCGCCGGGTGACGGATGGGGTATCACCCAAGGGCTCGACCATGCTGACCATCTCTGGAATCAACGTTTACTACGGCGCGATCCACGCGCTCAAGGATGTCGGCATCCGCGTCGAACAGGGCGAGGTCGTTTCGATCATCGGCTCCAACGGGGCGGGCAAGAGCACCCTGCTGCGCACGATCAGCGGCCTGCTGCGCACCCGAACGGGCACGATGACGTTCAAAGGGACCGATATCGCGCACGCCGCGCCCCACGAAATCTTGCTCATGGGGATCAGCCACTCGCCCGAGGGGCGGCGCATCTTCACCAACATGACGGTCTACGAGAACCTGCTGCTCGGCGCCTACACGCGCAAGGACGGCGAGATCGGCTCGGACATGGAGAAGGTGATGGTGCAGTTTCCGCGCCTCAAGGAGCGGCTCAAGCAGAACGCGGGCACGCTGAGCGGCGGCGAGCAGCAGATGCTGGCCATCGGCCGCGCCCTCATGTCGCGCCCGCAGATGCTGCTGCTGGACGAGCCCAGCCTCGGTCTCGCGCCGAACCTGGTGATGGACATCTTCCGCATCATTGACGAGATCAACAAGGCAGGGACCACGGTGCTGCTGGTCGAACAAAACGCCCACCGCGCCCTGGAAGTGGCCAACCGTGCGTACGTGCTCGAAACGGGGACCATCGTGCTCGAGGATACGGGCAAGGCGCTGCTGGCCAATCCGAAGGTCAAAGAAGCGTATTTGGGCGGCTGAGCCGGGCTGATTCGAGCCTCAATCCGCCAGGGGGCTTTGGATCGCGCACGGTCGAGATCGCGGCCATTTCGACGCAACGGCCAACGAGCGCCCTGGCCGAGCGCGAGATTTCTCTGCAAGGGAAACAAATGTCTGTTTGATTCGTCCGAGACAGCGTGTACGCTGTTGGTGTGTTGAGTGTTTCGGGTGGGAGTTGGCGGATTGCCGGCCTAGAGTTCAGCCACGACGCCAACGGCATCAACTACGCGGCGCGGATGGCCATGTTGCGCTTTGGGTGCCCGGACGCCCGCCTGCGCAAAGTCTTCCGCGCTTCGTCGGAGACCGACGCCGCCGTCAGGCAGTTTGGAGACTGGGGACTTTTGGTGAAGGAGTTGCTTGCCGTCCCAATGATGGAGGAAGAACAACCATGACCGCTCTGTTGCTGGCCGTTTCGTTGGCCCAGTTCCAGTGGGAGAGGCCCGACGAACTCTCCACGTTTCGCATCCGGATGGAAGACGGGCGGACGGACTTCGGCAAAGTGGACGTCCTGCAGACGATCCAGCTCGCGCATCGGCTGTTCCTCAAGGCCGATCTCGACTCCGACAAGAAGCCGCGGCACTACGAGAATGGCCTCACGATCAGGGCCTCCGCAGTTCAGATGGCCTATCGGTCGAGGGTTTCTCTTACCCTCCATCGAGAGTCCAGCCTACTGCTTGGATTTGGAGTCCATACTCCCGATGCCGAACAGGTGCCCAATTTGTCGCTGGACGACTGCGTCGCAAAGGCCGCCGAGTGGTACCGCGCGGCAGGCGGAACCCACGAGACGGTTCTGGAACGTTCCGAGACAGACGTCTTGCCGCAGCGCGTGTACGTCAAACTCGCCTACGTCGCACCGGGAACCCCCCACAGGTTCCAAGCGGGGGTTGAAGCCTACATAGACCGCACGTACGGGTTTCCCGCGATCATGTGGGTGGATCCGCTCCCCGCCTACGATCCGCCGCGCCGGATCGTGGCCAAAGAGCAGGCCGTCGCCAACGCCGTGGCGGCCGCCGCAGAGTTCACGGGCTGGAAGCTCCTCGAGGCCGCTTCGCAGGACGCCGCCTACCACGTGCCCGCGTACTCCAAACTGCCCAACCGGCTCTCGGAGCGCCACCGGGCCAGGGCGTCCGACGGGCGCGCCGGGCTGGTTTACGAGGTCTCGGTCAACGACGGGCGGTACGAATGGAAGCAGGGCGAACCGCGGCCATTTGTGCAGGTCTACGTGGACGCCGAAACGGGAGAACCGATCGCGCTCCTCCCCGCCGCACTGATGCGGGGCGGCTCCGGGGCGGCGGAGCGGCCGTTCTCATGGCGCGGCACCTGGACGGTGGACGGGGTTTCGGGCGCGGTCGAGCCCGCGGCGGGCGATCCGCCCGTTCGCGGCAAGCCGGTCTCGCTCTCCCGCGGCTCGATCCACGCCGCGGCGCGGTTCGATGCGAAGTCGGGCCTGGTGTGGCTGGAACGAGAAGGCGTCGTCCTTGCGGGCCGTCCGGACGCCCCGCTCCAGAAGGCCTTGTCCAGGGCCAAGCCGGCGCCGCCGTTCGCCATGAAGCCGCCTGCGGCGGACGCCCGATGAGTCAGTTTGGGGCGGGCACCGGGCCGATCGAACCGGAATCCGCCAGCGGCGCGTCGAACAGGATGTGCCGGATCAGGGGTTCGCGGGGGCCGGTGATGCGTTCGACAAGGAGTTCCATGGCCGATTCGCCGATGTCTTCGAAGTTCTGCGCGGCGGAACTGAGGCCCATCCCCGGCGCGAACCGGTACCAGCCGTCGAACCCGGCGACCGAGATGTCGTCGGGAACCCTCAGGCCCCGAGCTTTGAGTTCGCGCATGGCGAGCGAGCCCACCATGTCGTTTGTACACAGGATGGCCGTGGGGCGCGGATCGGCCTGCAGCAGATGCTGGATGCAGCGGCGGGTGCCATCCTCCATGGACTCGTCGGGTCCGATCTCGCCGAGCAGGTCCTGGTCGGGAGTCTGGCCGCTTCGTCGCATCGCGGCTCGGTAGCCCCAGACGCGGTCCTCGACGCTCGAGACGGGTTCTCCATTCGAGATGCACGCGATCCGCCGATGCCCCAGGTCTTGCAGCGCGCGAACCAGCCGCCGCATCGCGCCTCGATTGTCGGTGCCCACGTGGTCGGCCACGATGCCCGGAGGGGGACGCCGGTCAATGAACACCATTGGCACGTCGGCGTTTCGAACGGCGGCCAGCACGTCGAGATTGTGCTCGCCGCCCACATACCACAGGATGACTCCTTTGGCCAACGGGTCCTGCGCGATCGCCCTGAGTTGTTTGCGCTCGAAGTCAATGGCGGACACCCACGGTCCCGCTCCAGAGCTGACGACCACGGTTTTGCCGAACCCCGGAAGCCGAACGCGTTGGATGCCGCGCAACATGGGAGCAGACGCCAAGTCCGCGACGTGAGTGAACAAGAGGACGAAAACGTGGTACTCGCGCTCGGTCTGGACGGGCTGAGCGGCACCGACTCCGGCCACCCTCGGACGACAGTTCTGGGCGCGTATGAGGAACCCGCGATCGGAGAGGAGCTTGATCGCGCGGCGCAGTGTGGGGCGACTGACGCCCATTCTCGCGGCCAAATCGCGTTCCGCTGGGATGCGACTTCCGGCTGGCCACTCGCCGGTTTCGATGGCTCGAATCAGGCGGTTGGCCACCGATTCGAAAAGGCGCGAGTCACTCATGGGGTCTGGTACTGACACTTCTATTGTGGGTATTTGCTATGCTGAAATGTGCTAGCCGCGCTTGCCGTCTTTGTCGCAATAGGTGCGAATTCCGCTGATTTGGGGCTGGGTTTCCGCAAATTGCCCAACATCGTCCTCGTCTTGGCGGACGACTTGGGCTTTGGAGAAGTCGGCGCGTTTGGACAGCAACGCATCCGGACACCCCACGTGGACCGCCTTGCGCGGGACGGCGTCGCCTTTGATCGCTTCTATGCGGCCAGCACCGTCTGCGCCCCGACGCGCGCCAGTCTGATGACGGGAAAACACACCGGTCGCTCGGCGATTCGCGGCAACAGAGAAGTCGGCGGGTGGGGCGTTCGGCAGGGCGAGGGGCAGATGCCGCTCCCCGCCAGAGAGCGCACCATCGCCGAGATTCTGCAGGCGAAGGGCTACCGCACCGGCGCGTTCGGCAAGTGGGGTTTGGGTGGCCCAGGTACCGAAGGCCATCCGATGGCGCAGGGTTTCGACGCGTTCTTCGGCTACCTCTGTCAGCGCCAAGCGCACGGCCACACACCGCCTTACCTGTGGAAGAACCACGACGTGCACCTGCTGCCCGAGAACGGCGCGATCAACCCGCACCAGCGGCTCGACCAAGCACCCGCCGATTTCGACAAGTACACGGGCCCGATGTACGCGCCCCAACTCATCCTCGACGAGGCGCTGAAGTTCGTCGAGACCAACAAGGACCGCCCGTTCTTCCTCTACTTCCCCTCGGCCCTGCCGCACGCGGCGCTGCAGGCGCCCAAAGAATGGGTGGATCGCTACCCCCGCGAATGGGACCCGACGCCCTACTTGGGCGACAAGAGCTACCTGCCCACCGAGCGACCGCGAGCCACCTATGCCGCCATGATCTCGTACCTCGACCACAGTCTGGGGCAGATCGTGGCCAAGGTGGACGAACTCGGCCTCGGGCGCGACACGCTCATCGTGTTCACCAGCGACAACGGCGCCACGTACAACGGCGGAGTGGACATGGCGTTCTTCCGCTCGAACGGGGGGTTTCGCGGGCACAAGACGCAACTCTACGAAGGGGGCATCCGTGTGCCGTTCGTGGCACGCTGGACCGGCACCGTCCCCGCTGGCGAGCGCCGGCAAGCCCGCGCCGCAATGTTCGACCTGTTCGCCACGTTCGCCGAGATGGCGGGGGACCGAGCCCGCGAAGACGGCCGCTCGCTGCTGCCTGCCCTCCGCCGCGATGGGCCGGGGCACGAGTCGCTCTACTTCGAGTTTCCGGAAGGCAACCAAAGCCAAGCGCTCATCTGGGGGCGGTACAAGGGCGTTCGCCCGAACCTGAGGCAGAGGGGACTCGAGATGGAGGTCTACGATCTTGAGACAGACCCCGGCGAAACGCGCAACCTCGCCCTGGAGCGCCCCGACTTAGTCACCGAACTCGCAAAGGGCATGGCCAAGGCGCACCGCCCGAGCAAGGACTTCCCGCTCGCCGCCGTGGACCCGCCTCAGGGTTCGAAGGATTCGGCCATCGCGCGCACGGGCTCGTAGCGAAAGCACGACGTCACGTGGTCGTTGATCAGGCCCGAGGCCTGCATCGCGGCGTAGACGATCGTGCTGCCCACGAACTTGAACCCGCGTCGCTTGAGGTCCTTGCTCAACGCGTCGGACTCTTTGGAAGTGGCGGGCAACTGGCTCATGTCGGTCCACGCGTTCTGGATCGGCTTCCCGCCGACGAACGACCAAACATAGAGCGAGAAGCGACCAAACTCGGCCTGCACATCGAGAAAGCGCTTGGCGTTCTCGATGCTCGACACCACCTTGAGACGGTTGCGGATGATGCCGGGGTCTTCGAGCAGTTCGGCGATCTTGGCATCGCCGTACCGGCTGACCGTCGCGACGTCGAAGCCGTCGTAGACTTCGCGGTAGCGGTCCCGCTTGCGCAGCACGGTGTCCCAACTGAGGCCCGCTTGCGCCCCGTCGAGGACGAGGTGCTCGAAGAGCAGACGGTCGTCGTTGACGGGCACGCCCCACTCGGCGTCGTGGTAGCGGGCCAGCCGATCGTTCGAGGCCCAACCGCAGCGGATCACGTCGCTCATGGGCGGGAAGTTTAGCCGTTTCCCGTACAATGGGCGTCATGCGAGCGATGCTCCGTGCCGCCGTGGTCGCGATGGGTCTGCTCGGCGGCTTCGCGCGCGCCGAAGAGCCGATCACGATCCGCATGATGGGCGGCGTGGGCTACGGCATCCCCGCGAAGGAAGCCACCGACTCGCGCTCGCTCGCGCGCCGCGCCGTTTTCGAGGAGTTCCAAAGGAAGAACCCCGACGTGCGCGTGGTGAATGCAGGCGGTCTGGAGTTCACCGCCGGCCAGTTCATCGAGAGCATGTTCCTGATGTCCATGGCGGGCTCGACCGCGCCGGACGTGTTTTACGTCAACTTCCGGCAGTACTACAACTACATTGATCAGGGATTCTGCCGCCCGCTGAACGACCTCATCGCCGCAGACCCGTCGTCGGTAGATCGCGTCTCGCCCGTGATCATGGACGTGCTGAAGAGCTACGACGGGGACGTGTACGCCGTCCCGTGGTTCCAGGTGGCGCAGGGGCTCTACTACCGCAAGGACCACTTCATCGAGGCGGGGCTCGACCCTTCCAAGCCGCCCAAAGACTGGGACGAGTTCTACCGCTACGCGCAACGGCTGACCGAGAGCGAGCCGGGTCGGGTGGGATTCGCGTTCTCCTATGGTCCGGGATACCACTGGTCGAACTTCGTGTGGCAGGCGGGCGGCGAGATTGTGGAACCCGGCGAAGGAGGGCTGTGGAAGGCGTCCATCGCCACGCCGCAGGTCGCCACCGCCCTCGACTTCTACCGCAAACTCACGATAGACACGTGGCAGAAAGACGGGAAGACCTACGGACCTGCGGCCAACGCTTCGCCCACGTGGGCGGACGACGTGCGGCTGGGCAAGGTCTCCATGTGGTTCAGTTACACGAACGACGTGGTGCTCAACACATCCGACCTGAACCCGGCTCTGCTGCAAGTCGCGCGCATGCCCGCGGGGCCGGCGGGCCATGCCAACGAAATCAACGCGGGCATGTGGGCGATCAACGCCTCGGTCAAGGACCCCAAGAAGATTGACGCGTGCTGGCGGTTCATCAAGTTCTTTGCGGGGCAGGAAGCGGCAAGGGTCAACACCGAGCGGTTCGTCGAGTTCGGTCTCGGCAACCTGGTCAACCCTTCTATGCTGCGGCAGTTCGGCTACGAAGACCTCGTGCGCCAAGTGGACCCCGCCTACGTCGAAGCCAACGAAGACCTGTTCCGAACCGGGCACCCCGAACCCTATGGCCGCAACTGCCAGCAGGTCTACACGGTGTTGGACAATGCCTTGGAGCGTGCAAGGCTCGACCCCAACCGGCCGGCCCTCGACATCTTGAAGGAAGCCGCCGCTGAGATGGACGAGAAACTCCTGGGCTACACTCCGCCGGAGATCATGGCGCAACGTCGCGGGTGGGCTGCTGGCATCGCCATCTGTCTGAGCATGATTGTGGGGAGCCTGCTCGTCTACACCATCCGCAAAGCACGGCTCAACCGCGTCGAATTGGTGGAGCGGTTGCCCGCGGGCACCAATCGGCGGGCGATGTGGCGGTTCTTGACCATATGCTTGGCGCCTGCCGCGCTCACCATCGCGGTTTGGCACTACTATCCCTTGGCCAAAGGCTTGCAGATCGCGTTTCAGGACTACCGCATCACGCAAGGCACGCGTTGGGTGGGGTTGGACAACTTCATCGCCGTGTTCACGCAGCCGGTGTTCTACAAGTCGCTGCTCAACAGTTTCGTCTACGTGGGCTTGACGATCTTGATCGGTTTTTTGGCGCCGATCTTTCTCGCCCTGACGCTCAACGAGATTCCGCGATTCAAGGTGTTCTTCCGCACGGTGTTCTACCTTCCGGCCATGACGTCGGGCGTGGTCATCGCGTTCTTGTGGCGGCAGTTCTACGACAAGGCCGAGACCGGGCTGTTGAACAGTCTGCTCTTGCCGATTACCCAGACTTTGAACCCGCTGGTGACCGCGATGGGCTTTTCGGAGATTCCTCGGGCGCACAACTGGCTGGGCGACCCCACGCTGGCGATGTTCGCCGTCGTGTTGCCCGGCATTTGGGCGGGCGCGGGCCCCGGCTCGATTCTGTATCTGGCCGCGCTCAAGAACATCCCCGAGGAACGCTACGAAGCCGCCGACATGGACGGGGCGAGCTGGATCAGCAAGATCCGCCACATCGTGTTTCCCGGGCTCAAACCGCTCATCCTCATCAACCTGCTGGGCGTATTCATCGCCGGGTTCAAGGCGATGGAAAGCGTGTTCATTCTCACCGGGGGCGGGCCGGTGTATGCAACGCACACCATCGGCTTGGAGGTTTGGACCAATGCGTTCATGCTGCTCAAGTTCGGCTATGCCACGGCGGCGGCCTGGGTGATGGGAACCATCCTCATCGGGTTCACGTTGATACAAATCAGGAGCCTGTTGCGCATGCGGTTTTCCACAGCGAGAACCTGAGCGCTTCGGTTCCGGGGACGCGTACGCGCCATGAAGTCAGGGAGTCTGGGTTTCGATTCCGTTCCGCTCGCCGAGCCGAGGCCCGATCCGGTGCCCCAAGAAGGAGACTTGAAATGTTCGTATTGATGCTGCTCGCCGTGGCCGTGGCCAACGAGGATGTGGAAGCGCAGAAAGCTCTTGGAGCAAGACACTTCAAGCGTCTAGGTGTCGAGGCATCCGCCGACCGCCATCGCTGGCAGGTCCGCTTCGACCAGGGCGAGGGCTCGGTTCGATCGGATGCCGGAAGAGTGGTCACCAACCTGGCCGACGGACGACTGATTCGATTCTCTGGCGTCAGACCCGTGGTCGCCGAGCCTCGGCGCGACGTCGTTTGGAGCAGCCACGAAGCGGCGATGGCGGGCTTGCAGGCCTACGCACGAAGAGCCAACGTACCTTCGGAGTGGAAGGTCACCAAAGAGACCTTCTCGCTGGACGTTGTGGGGCCAGAGCACGAACTCAAGCCCGGTCGAGCGTGTGTCTGGTTGCGGCAAATGGTCACCGGCTTGCCAACTCTGAACGGTGGCAACCGTGCGTTTCTGGAGGCCGACCCGCATACGGGCAAACTCCTGTCCTTTTCGATGACCTACCTGGTCTCGCACGAGGGCGACAAGCCGGTCTTGAGCGTCGAGCAGGGCAAGCAACGCGCAATCGAGGCTTTGGGCAAAGAACTGGGCGTTGCGCGGTTGGAGGCTCTGCCGAAGGTGGAGTCGGTTCGGCTTTGTTACTCGCTGCCGCAGCGGGATCGGGCGGTGGACGAGCCGCTTTCCCTCAGCGTGACGCCGCGTGTGGCGCGCCTCGCCTACGAGGTGGTGTTCGCCGGGACCCCAGACCCCCGTCGCCCCGAGAGGATTCGGCATGTGACGCTGGTCGTGGACGCCCAGAACGGCGACATTCTGAGGTTCAACCTCATGATCTTGCCTGCAGAGCGCACTTCTCGGTAGGGATCAGCCATGAGACACAGGTGTAGTTTAGGGATGATGACGCTCGCTAGCCTGCTGTTGACGGGTTGCTGGATGACGCCCGAAGGGACGCGCGGGATTGCGGAGACCTTCCTGCGGCGCATCGGCTCGCCTGTCGAGCGACCCGAGAAGTGGACCGTCGCGGCAGACGCCGGCGAGGTGCTCGTCACGACCAACAACGGTGTGGTCGGTATCAACCCGCTGGATGGGCAGGTGTTCTGGTACTCGGCGAACAAGCGCGCGGAGACGCCGGAAGCGCCGAGGACCGGCGTCAAGTGGAAGACCGCCGCCGAGGCGCGGGCGGCGCTGGAGTCGCTGGCGAGAACCTTCGGGGCGAGCCAAGGCTGGGTTCCAACCTACGAGGTCTTCCGTCTGGATTCGGTCGAATCGGGCAAGGTGAGGCGAGGTTTGGCCGTGCTCAAACTGGAACAGAAGGTCAACGGTCTGGACACGGTGAACGGCGGGAACCTGATCCGGCTCGACGCCGACCCCCACACGGGAGCCTTGCTGGCTCTCAAGCGCAACTACCTGACCAGCCACGAGGGCGCTACGCCTTCCCTGACCGCGACGACGGCCCGCGAGAAGGCGCGCGCGGCGCTTCAATCGGAGTTGCGCCAAGCCAAGCTGGGTTCGGTGCCGGCCATCGCGTCTTCGCGGCTGTGCTACTCGGTGGAGCAGTCCGCCCTGAACCGGCCCGCGAACGAGGGTTCAACGGCGACGCTCCCGATGACGGCGAGGCTGGCCTACGAGGTGGTGTTCGCCGGGACCCCTGAGCCACGCCATCCCGACAAAACGCGCCACGTGAAGCTCTATGTGGATGCGCAGAACGGGAACATCCTCTACCGCGCCTACGATGCGTTGAAGTGAGGCTACGCCGCCCGTCGCCCCGCCGTGCCTCGGCTTAGGAACCGGGGAAGAAGGAAGATGGAGTCCGCCGACCCTTCACCAGGGCCATCGGCGGTTCGACATGCCTTCCGGGTGCCACGATGTGCCCGACCCCTGCATCCTTTCATCGCGACCAGGCTCCCGCGGGGTCGGAACTCGTGACGGTGCTTCTCGCAAACTTAGCACGGTCTGCCGGGCAGGGGCCTTGTCGGCGAGCGGATGGTGGTCGGGCCCGGTCAGACCGTGGCACCCCTTTGCCTGACAAACCGCCAAGGTACTCGGTTGGTGGTCAACCCTCCCCGGCCCTCCACAGGCTTGGGGAGGGAGTTTTGAGCAACACGATAGTTGGGGCCGGACGACGTCCCCTCCCGAAGACCGGGAGGGGATCGAGGGGAGGGTTGATCAGCGCCGATGCACTCCACGAGATGGAACTCGTTATTGGAGAGCGAGCCTCGGCGGGACGAGCACGGTCTGCCCGTGAGAGGCTCTTGGGTGCGCAGGGTGGCAGGGCCTGGTCAGACTGTGGCACCCCTTTGCCCTGACACCAGGTGGTTGCACAGTTGGCCGTCAACCCCTCCCCGACCCTCCCCAATCTTGGGGAGGGAGTTTGGCCAACGGCCAACCCCGACGCGACGCACGCCGCTCCAGTCTTACAGCCGCAGCAGCCTGGAGGCGGATTCCATGTCCTTGTCGCCTCGGCCGCTCATGTTCACCAGCACTCGCTCCCCGGGGCGGAACGCCGAGGTACGGAGCAAGGCGAACGCGTGGGCCGATTCGAACGCGGGGATCAGACCCTCGCGTTCGGCCACCCAGCGGAACGCCGACAGGGCCTCATCGTCGGTCACCGACGTGTATTCGGCGCGCCCCGAGTCCTTCAGGTGCGAGTGCTCCGCGCCAACGCCCGGATAGTCCAGCCCCGCCGAGACCGAGTGCGTCCCGATCACCTGGCCGTGCTCGTCCTGCATCAGGTAGCTGAACGAGCCGTGCAGCACGCCGGGCGAACCGGCGGTGAGCGGTGCGGCGTGCTGGCCTGTTTCGATGCCCAAGCCGCCCGCCTCCACGCCGACCAGCCGCACGTCCGCATCCGGAACGAACGCGTGGAAGAAGCCGATGGCGTTGGAGCCGCCGCCTACGCACGCGACCGCCGCCTCGGGCAACCGGCCGTAACGCTCCACGTACTGCGCCCGCGCCTCGATGCCGATGACGGATTGCAGTTCGCGCACCAGATAGGGGTAGGGGTGCGGGCCCGCGGCGGTGCCGATGATGTAGTGCGTGTCCCGAACGTTGGTCACCCAGTCGCGCATGGCCTCGTTCAGCGCATCCTTGAGCGTGCGCGTTCCGCTGGAAACGGGCACGACCTCCGCGCCAAGCAGCTTCATGCGGAACACGTTGATCTTCTGCCGCTCGCAGTCTTCCTCGCCCATGTAGACGATGCACTTCAGGCCGAACAGAGCGCACACCGTGGCCGTGGCCACGCCGTGCTGCCCCGCACCGGTCTCGGCGATGATGCGCTTCTTGCCCATGCGCAACGCGAGCAGCCCTTGGCCGAGCGCGTTGTTGATCTTGTGCGCGCCCGTGTGGCACAGGTCTTCGCGCTTGACCACCACGTGCAGTCCCGTGTCCTCGCTCAGCCTCTTGGCTTCGGTGAGGGGGGTCGGGCGTCCCACGTACTCGCGGCTGAGGCGCTCGAACTCGCCCCGAAAACCGGGATCGGCCCAGGCCTCGCGAAAGCAGGCGTCGAGCTCGTCCAGGGCGGGGATGAGGGTTTCGGGCACGTATCGCCCGCCAAAGGCGCCGAACCGGCCGCGGGCATCGGGAAGCGTGGACATTCGGTTCTATTCTACGCGTGTCGCCCTTGCGAGCGTCGGCGGGCTTCGCGTTGCGCTAACATCCTTGGCAACCCATGAGCGCACGCCCGCCAGATCCCGCCGAGACCCAGGGCGGCTTGCGCGTGGAAGGGCTCGCCCGGGAAGGCGTGTTCCAGGACGTGGCTTTTCGGGTTCGGCCGGGCGAAGTGGTGGCACTGGCTGGGCTGGTGGGTTCGGGGCGTTCGGAGGTCGTGCGCGCCGTGTTCGGGCTCGACCCTCGCGGGGGGCGCGTGTGGGCCAACGGTCGCGCGGTCGGCAGCGTGCGGGACGCCATCGCCGCCGGCGTTGCCTTGGTTCCCGAAGATCGGCAGCACGAGGGCCTGGTCCTGCCGATGAGCATCGAGGACAACCTCGGCCTGGTGGCCCGCCCGGGCCAACCGCTGCTGCGGCGTTCTTCCGAAGAGGGCGAGCGCACCCGGCAAGCCGGCGAGCGGTTGGACATCCGCATGGCCTCGCCCACCGATCCCGTGGCCTCGCTCTCGGGCGGCAACCAGCAGAAGGTGTTGCTCGGCAAGTGGCTGGCGGGCGAGCCCACGGTCCTGCTGCTCGACGAGCCGACGCGCGGCGTGGACGTGGGGGCCAAAGCCGAGATACACAAAATG
>JACFNW010000577.1 GCA_019454665.1 Fimbriimonadaceae bacterium
TGATCGCCGCGATGAGCGTGCTCTTGCCCGCATTCGGCAGGCCGACCAGCCCGACATCGGCCAGAAGTTTGAGTTCGAGTCGCAACTTGAGGGCCTCGGAGGGCGCGCCAAGCTGGGCGAAGCGGGGCACCTGGCGCACGCTGCTGACGTAGTGCAGGTTGCCGTAGCCTCCTTTGCCGCCTCGGCAAACCACGGCTCGCAGGCCGGGGGCGCTCAGATCGGCCAGCAGGTCGCCGGTCTCGTCGTCGAACACCTGCGTGCCGACGGGCACCTTGAGTTCGAGGTCTTCGCCATCGCGGCCGTTTTTGTTCGAGACCGCTTTCACCCCGTCCTCGGCTTTGAACACGCGGATGTAGTTGAAGTCGATCAGCGTCCGCTTGTGGGGGTCGGCGACCAAGATCACGTCGCCACCGCGTCCGCCGTCGGCGCCGTTGGGGCCGCCTCGGGGAACGTGTTTTTCGCGATGAAAGCTTGCCGCGCCGTCGCCACCCTTACCGGATTCGACTTCGATCACGACTTCGTCGAGGAACATGGGGTCGGCGGTAGGGTACCCGCCCAAGCCTGGCTGGACCCGGGCGCAGGTTCAGGGCGCCTTGACGAGCACGGTCGAGGTCTTCATCGAGCCCGTCAGGCCGAGGGTCAGCTTGCCGTCGGCAAACGCGAACGTGTACGGCACCACGTTGCCTGCGGGGTCTTTGATGAGGAAGCGGTCGCCGTTGACGGCCCACGAGCCGGACGACTCGGTGTCCATCGCTCCACCTGGAGTGAAGATCTTGGCCTTCAGGTTGTAGGCGCCGTCTTCTTTGAGCGTGTAGGTGGACTTGCCGTCCTCACTGGTCCACGTGCCGACGAATCGCTCGTCGGGCTTTCCCTCAAAGACGACCTTGGGGGAGTCGTCCACGACTTCTTCCACCTGGGAGCCACACCCAAAGAGGGCGGCCAAGACGAGTGCGATCGGCAGGAGACGAAGGAAGGCTTTCATACGGGAGGGTGGTTCCGGGCCCGCGCGGGGCCCGGAACGGGTCGAGATCAGCGGCCCTGGTTTCGCGCGCGCTTCATCGCTTCAGCTTGCGCGTCCATCTGCTGCTTCATGGCTTGCGATTGACCCATTGCGGCCGCCGCCCCTCGCTTGGCTTCGGGCGGCATGTCCGCAGGCAGTTCGTCAACGCTCTTAGGCGCCGCTGCCGCGGCGGCCTCGGCGCGCGCGACATCGCCGCTATCCGACGATCCGCGACAGCCGAAGCCGCCCACGAGGGCCAGAGCGACCAGTGCGGGGATTACCGAGCGAATGCCGCGCATGGTTGTCCTGGATCGAAGAGCCATTCCCAGTTGTCGCCGTAGTCGGTGGTGTAGCCCTTGACGTACACGTACTTGCACCAGTTGAGCGCGCCCTTCTTGATGAAGCGGGCGTGGCCGTCGGCGTACGCGTTGTTCATGCCGCCGTTGTAGCGGTATCGGGGCATGCTCCAGTTGGGAGAGACGTTGCTGTCCGCATCCCACTGTTCGCCGGAGGTCGGGCCGGTGAAGACCGGGGGCCATTGGGCGCCGCCGAACCACCACCAAGAGGCTTCCATGAAGTCGCCCGAGGCGTTCCAGTCGGGGTTGATGCCCACGGTGGCCGTGGCGATGATCTGAGCGGGAGCGTCGAGAGCCGTTTGCGGGATCGAAGGCATGACGGGGTTGCCGTTCGGAATGCCGTCGTCGCTGGAATCGCACCACCATGCGGAGGCGGATGCGTTCCAGTAGCAGAAGCCCGGCATCAGAATGCGGTTGCTGTTGTAGACGCCGCGGGCGCCCGTCTTGGCAGGGGTGTCCCAAACGCCGCCTTCGGCGAGTTGGATGGCGCGGGTGCCGTCGTCATAGATCCTATGGGGATTTGTCAAGCATTCTGCGTCGAAATTCGGGCCGCGTCGAA
>JACFNW010000578.1 GCA_019454665.1 Fimbriimonadaceae bacterium
TGCCGGCTCCATCGTCGTGAAGACCAACCAGGCGTATCGCCCGATGGTCATCGACATGTTCGATCCGCAGGATCACCCCAACGACTTCAAGTACCCGGGCGCGCCGCCGACGCCGCCATACGACAACGCCGGATGGACGCTGGCGATGCTGATGGGCGTGCAGTATGACCGCATTCTCGATGGCTTCGACTGCCCGTGCGAGCGCATCGAGCCCGCCAACCTCGTGACCACGCCCGCGGGCGTCGTGGCGAAGGCCGGGACGTGGAAGCTGTCGCCGGTGCAGACCGACGCCTTTGCCGCCGTCGCCCGCCTGCTGAAGGGCGGCGTGGAAGTCACGCGCGGGTTTGACGGCAACTTCTATGTGGCGTCGAATGGCAAGAGCCGTCCGATCGTCGAGAAGGCCGCCAAGGAGTTGGGCGTGACCTTCGCCGAAGGGAAGAAGCCGGCGGGAGCGCAGAAGGTGACGGCGCCGCGCGTCGCGCTCTTCGACCGCTACGGCGGCCAGATGCCGTCGGGGCACACACGTTGGCTGCTCGAGCAGTTCGGCATGCCGTACGCGGACATCTACCCGCAGGAACTGGACGCGGGGAACCTCCGCGCCAAGTACGACGTCATCATCTTCCCCGACGGCTCGATTCCGGCCGTGGCCGGCGGTGGTCGCCGTGGCGGATTCGGTGGGATGGGCCCGGACACCAACTCCCTGCCGCCCGAATGGCGCAAGACAACGGGTTCCGTCACCGTGGACAAGACGGTGCCGCAACTCAAGGCGTTCATGGAGGCGGGCGGCCGCATCGTGACCATCGGTTCGTCCACCTCGCTGGCCCAGCACCTCGGCTTGCCGGTGGAGAGCTATCTCACCGAAGGCGGCAAGCCGCTGCCGCAGGAGAAGTTCTACGTGCCGGGTTCGATCCTCATGGCGTCGTTTGACACCACGGCGATGGTGAGCAAGGGAATGGCGGCGCAAGCCAACGTCTTCTTTGACAACTCGCCGGTGTTCAAGCTGGGCCCCGACGCGGCGTCCAAGGGCGTGAAGCGGATTGCGTGGTACGAGAAGTCACCGCTCACCTCGGGGTGGGCGTGGGGCGAGAAGTATCTCGACGGCGGCACCGCCATCGCTGAGGCGTCGGTTGGGCAGGGCACGCTGTATCTCTTCGGCCCGGAGATCCTGTTCCGCGCACAGCCGCACGGAACCTTCCGGCTTCTGTTCAACTCGCTGTATTCGGTGAAGCCGCCGGTGCAGTGAGATAACGGATTGGCGAGTTCGGATTGCGATCAACGATCCTGATTCGCGACTCCGATGGGCGATTGGCCGCGAAGCGGTCAGTCGCCCATCGGCGTGTCGGGCCCGTGCTTCCAGGCAAATGTTCACGCTTCGACAGGCCGGACGTGCGTGCGACTGGCTCGGGCAATTTGCCCTGCGCGGGTTGAGGTGCTACGCTCAGGTCGCAATTGCGCCGACGATGGTGCCCCATTGACTGCCCCCCAAGCGTCCTCCCTCGTGCCACTCCGCGCTACGCCGATTTCGCATCGCTCCGCCCGGCGCAACTCCGCCGGCGAGATGCTCGCACCGCTGGGCCGCATGTACCTGTGGTTTCCCAGCGAGCAGGCGATGGCGAAGACGGTCGGCTTGTTGCGCCAGCACACCCTGGATTTCGAGTCCACCGACGGCGATTCGCTGGTCGTGGACGTCGAGTGGTCGGTGCTGCGTGACATCGTGGGGCCGATGCGCCGCCTACTGACGCACGCCGAGGCGGAAGAGACGCGCGTGTTGTACAAGCCGGCTGGTGGTTCGCTCTCCGTTCGCGACTTCCCCACCGTGAAGTCGTACGCACAGTTCGCGCTCGTGAGCCAGAGTACCTGGCTGCGCGAGTTGCTCGACGCGCGGCGTTACACGAGCGTGCTGCAGCCCATT
>JACFNW010000579.1 GCA_019454665.1 Fimbriimonadaceae bacterium
CTCGGGGTGCGCCTTCTCGATTTCGTCGAGCAGAACCACACAGTAGGGGTTGCGGCGAACCTGTTCGGTAAGTTGCCCCCCCTCGTCGTAGCCGACATAGCCGGGAGGTGCGCCGACCAATCGCGACACCGAGAACCGCTCCATGTATTCGGACATGTCGATCCGAACCATGTTGCTCTCCTTGTCGTAAAGGTAGGCGGCTAGTGCCTTGGCGAGTTCGGTTTTTCCGACGCCCGTCGGGCCGAGGAAGATGAAGCTGCCCATGGGGCGCTTGGGGTCCTTCAGGCCGCTGCGCGAACGGCGGATGGCGCGGGAAACGGCGCTGACCGCATCCTGCTGGCCGATGATGCGCAGGTGAAGGTCGTCCTCCATGCGCAGCAGCTTCTGCGATTCGGCTTCGACCAGCTTCATCACCGGGATGCCCGTCCACGATTGCACGATCTGGGCGATTTCGGTGTCGCTGACGACGGGTTCGCTGCGCTCGCGGCCGGCCCAGACTTCTTCGCGCTCCAGGACGCTGGTTTCCAGGTCGTCCACTTCTTGCCGAAGCTGCTCGAACCGTTCGGTGTCGGCTTCGCGACGCTTGATGTGGTCGAGCTCGGCTTCCAGTTTCTTCAGCCGGACCTTGTCGCGGCGCACATCCTCGGGCGGCAGACTTTCGTGGAGCCGAACGCGCGAGGCGGCCTCGTCAATGAGGTCAATCGCCTTGTCGGGCAGCGTCCGGTCGGTGATGTAGCGTTGGGAGAGCTGCACTGCGCTCTCGATGGCCGAGTCGGTGATTTCGACTTGGTGGTGCGCCTCGTAGCGCTCCCGCAGGCCCTTGAGGATGTCCACGGCCTCTTCCTCGCTCGGCTCCTTGACCTTGACGGCCTGGAAGCGGCGCTCAAGGGCGGCGTCTCGCTCGATGTACTTGCGGAACTCGTCCTGCGTGGTCGCGCCGATGCACTGGAGTTCGCCGCGCGCCAGTGCGGGCTTCATGATGTTCGAGGCGTCAATCGCGCCTTCGGCGGCACCCGCGCCCACCAGCGTGTGCAACTCGTCAATGAACAGGACCACGTCGCCATCGGCGCGCCGGACCTCTTCCATGACCTTCTTCATGCGCTCTTCGAACTCGCCACGGTACTTGGTTCCCGCCACCAGGCCGGCGAGGTCGAGCGAGATCAGGCGCTTGTCTTTGAGCAGGTCCGGGATGTCGCCGCTCACGATGCGCAAGGCGAGGCCCTCGGCGATAGCGGTTTTGCCGACGCCGGGCTCGCCGATGAGGCAAGGGTTGTTCTTGGTGCGGCGGCAGAGGATCTGCATGACGCGCTCGATCTCCTGCTGGCGGCCGACCACGGGGTCGAGCTTGCCTTCGCGGGCGAGTTGCGTCAGGTCGCGGCCGAATTCGTCGAGCGTTTGCGTCTTGGTCGAGCCCGGTCCGGGGTTGGAGGACGAGCGTGCGCCGGACTTGGTCTGCGTATCGGTGTCCTGCAGCGCCATGACCTCTTTGCGTGCGCGCTCCAGGTCCACGCCGAGTTTGGCCAGCACGCGACCGGCCAGGCCGTCTCCTTCGCGGATGAGACCAAGGAGCAGGTGCTCGGTGCCGATGTAGTTGTTGTTGAGGTTACGGGCCTCGTCGTAGGCCAGGTCAATGACGCGCTTGGCGCGCGGCGTCAGCGTCATGTCCTGCGACGGGCGGGCGTCGCCGCGTGGCAACTGCTTTTCGACTTCGGTTCGGATTCGACCGAGCCCGACGCCGAGCTTTTCGAGGACTCGCGAGGCGACGCTGTCGCTCTCGCGCACGAGCCCGAGGAGCAGGTGTTCGGTCGAGACGTAGCCCTCGCCGAATTTCTGGGCCTCCTCTTGGGCGTAGAAGACGACCTTGCGCGCGCGTTCAGTAAAGCGTTGCCACATTTAGATTGCACCTCGTTG
>JACFNW010000580.1 GCA_019454665.1 Fimbriimonadaceae bacterium
CTCGACCAGGATCAGGCCATTCTGCCAGTTGCTGGCGCCGCCGATGCCGCTCTCTTCATGTTCGACCACTTCGTAGGGCCACTTCATGCGCTCGCAGTATCGAACGTACATGCGGAACAGCTCGTTCGCGAACAGGGCAGCCTCGTCGCCCCCGGCAGCCGACCGAACCTCGACCACGACAGGCTTGTCGTCGTTGGGGTCCTTGGGGACCAGCAGGAGCTTGATCTCCTGCTCGGTGGCCTCGATGCGCGGGCGCACCTCGTCGAGTTCGGCCTGCGCCATCTCGCGCATCTCGGGGTCGGAGAGCAACTCCTCAGCCTGTTTGGCCCTTTCGGCGAGTTCGGCGTGCTTGCGCGCAGCCTCGACGTAGGGAAGCAGTTCGGCGCGGGCCCGTCCCAGACGCTGAAGCTCGGTCGGGTTGGTGGAATACGCCGGGTCTTGAAGTTGCGCCTCGATGGATTCGAAGCGTTTGACGATCTCGGCGAGCTTGTCCAACATGGTTCTGGGCGGCGTCCATTTTACCGGTTCGCCATGCCGGCAGCCGCCAAGACCCGTCAGGGTCGCCGAAGCGTCTCGACGTCCTTCTCCAGCGACTGGACGCGCTTATCCACCTTGTTTAGGTAGGCGAACAGCACGAACCACACGAGGAGCGGCGGAATCGCCGCCAGGAGCTTGATCGTTTCCATAGGCTTGGTCAATGGCGCGTTCGAGCGCGCTCGCGCGCAACTTCAGGCGCAGGGTCCACATCATCACGAAAAACAGGCCGACGAAGTTGGCCAAGACGACCGTCCAGTAGGCCGTGTCGAACTCCGCCCGCTGGATCGTCTGGCTCGGATGGAACGAAGCCTGAGCGATGTGCGGGAGGCGGGGGAAGATGAAAATCAGGAAGACGGCCGGCAGCGAAAGCGC
This sequence comes from Fimbriimonadaceae bacterium, assembly GCA_019454665.1. Classification (GTDB taxonomy): domain Bacteria; phylum Armatimonadota; class Fimbriimonadia; order Fimbriimonadales; family Fimbriimonadaceae; genus UBA2387. The sequence continues at coordinate 910 of JACFNW010000580.1, forward strand.
CGCCGAGTAGGCCGAAGAAAACGTCGCCCGACGCTCCGAATCCGCATACCCGCCGCGCAACGCGAAGTAGGCAAGATACAGCAGCAGCAGGATCAAAAACGACGTCTGTCGCGGGTCCCACTGCCACCACGTGCCCCACTGAACCTGGCTGAACAGAATGCCCGTCGCCATGGTCAAGCAAGCGAACAAGAACCCCAACTCGTTGCACGCGACCGACTTCGCCTCGAACTCGGGGTCGCCACCCCTCAGGAACCGCACCGCATAGTACGAGCCCACGAAGATGAGCCCAGCGGTCAGGAACGCGCAGGGAAGGTGGATGAAGATGATCCGCGCCAAAGCTGGCGACTGGAACCCCTTGGCGTCCGGAGCCCAGAACGCTCCGAACGTTGCGACGGCCACGTAGAGGGCGAGGAGAGCGCGCCAGACCATGAACGACCGGAGTCTACCCCTGCTCGTCGGTGTGCAGCCGGTGCGTCGCCGCATAGAGCCACGGTCCGGCCATCGTCTGAAGAATCCCGTAGGCCAACAGCCCTCCCATGGCGGCCAAACCTGCCTGATCCGTCCCCAATCCGAACGCGTAGCGCAGTCCGCCGACCCCGAGCGCCGCCACCGGCATGAGCATCGGCAACGCCAACACACCCGCCAGCGACTCTCGTTGGCTCGCCTGGGCGACGAGCGCCCCGCACACCGAAACCGTCCCCGACAGCGCCACGTACCCACCCAGCAACGTGCCGAGCAGCACCCACACGTGAACGATCGTCACGCCCACCATGGCCGTGTACACCAACGTGATCATCGTGCCCAGAATCGCGATCTGGATCAGGTTGAACGCCGCTTTCCCCCAGAACACGGCGTGCGGCCGCGCGGCGAGCCGCAGCAGGCTCGACGTCCCTTGCTCCTCCTCGCTGATGAAGCAGCGGGGAAGCGCCACGACCGAAGCGAACAGCAGGATCACCCACAGCATCCCGGCGGCCAGCCCCTCGCCCAGCTTGAGCCCGTAGG
>JACFNW010000010.1 GCA_019454665.1 Fimbriimonadaceae bacterium
ACCGCCGAAGCGCCGAGGGCCGCACGCAAGATGAAACCCACCGAAATGGCGAACACGTCCGCGACGGGCATCGCCTTGAGCCACCCGTTGTAAAGCCCCTGCAGAGCCACGTAGACCCCCGCGATGACCAGCGTGGTGGTGTTCAGGAGCGCAGCCAAGCCAAGTCCACCGGCGAGCATCGCACCCAAAACCATCCAAGCAGTGGAGACCGACACCCGGCCCGAGGCGATCGGGCGATTCTTCTTGATGGGATGCGCGCGGTCGCGGTCTTGGTCGAAGATGTCGTTGACGATGTAGACCGCCGAACTGCACAGGCACATGGCCGCGAAGCAGAGCAGGGCCCGGCCCACCGAGTCGGAATCACCCATCCTGCCCGCGAAAAGCGGGGCCGCGAACACCAGCAGGTTCTTGGACCACTGCTTGGGGCGCAACAACCGCATCACCGGGGGCATCGCCCTGATTGTGCACCAATCGGCGGGCGCGAACCCGGCTACTTGGCCAGCAGGTCGCGAATCTCTCGCAGAAGCACCACGTCCTCGGGCGGGGCAGCGGGGACCGCTGGCGCCTCGGCCTGCTTCTTCTCGAACTGCTCGCGCAGACGGTTCATTCCCTTGACCAGCAGAAAGACGGCGCCAGCGACGAGCAGGAACGAAATGAGGCTGTTCAGGAAGAGCCCGTAGTTGAGCGTGATCGCCCCATCGGCAGCGGCTTCCTCGACGGTGCTGTAGACCACCTCTGCGGTTTTGCCCGGCTTGAGCACCATGAACTTCTGCGCGAAGTTGACGCTGCCCGTCAACGCGCCGAGCGGCGGCATCAACAGGTCCTTGACCACGGAATTGACCACCGACGTGAACGCCGCGCCGATGATGATGCCGACGGCCATGTCGATCATGTTGCCCTTGAGGGCGAACTGTTTGAATTCCTCGACGAGCTTCATCGCGCGCAGATTACCGTCACCAGGCTGTCCATCCACCGTCTACGACCAGATTCGACCCCGTCATGTACGCCGAGGCGTCCGAGAGCAGGAAGACGAGCGCACCATCGTAGTCGTGCCGGTCGGCCATCCGCCGCATCGGCATGCGCTTGGCGTACTCGTTCAGGAAGGACTCGTCCTGATGGTTGAACACCCCGGCGAGCGTCAGCGTGTTGACGCGCACGCCCTTCTCGGCCCAATACACGGCCAGATAGCGCGTCATGTTGAGCAGGGCCGACTTCGACGCCGAGTAAGCGACGGGCTTGTAGAAGGCCTCGCCCCGGTCGCGCCGGTATTGGTAGATGTCCTGATTCGGGGAAACCAGGCCGTAGATCGAGCCGATGTTGACCACCGAACCCCCACTGCAGGCAGCCATCGCTCCGCCGAACACTTGGCAACACAGGAAGACGCCCTTGACGTTGACCTCCATCACCCGCTCGAACGAGGATTCGGGATAGGTTTCGAAAGGTCCGTTCTCTTCGAGGGGCGCATTGGGAGGCGAGTCGAGCGCGGCGTTGTTGATCAGACCCAAAGGTTCGCCAAGCTCCGCACGGATGCGCCCAAGAGCCTGCTCCAGCGATTCCCGCGAGGTGACGTCGGCCTGCAACACCAACCCGCCCTCGGGGTTCGGCGTGCCCTCTGGCACCCGCGCATCCAGCACGGCGACCCGGGCTCCGCGAGCCGTCAGGGTTTCGGTGTACGCGCGTCCCAGTTGGCCAAGCCCACCGGTCACCACGATGACGCGGCCCGTCAAATCGAAAAGGGGATCATGCTGCACGGTTCAATGCCTCCACGATCAGGTCGCATACTTCGCGCACCGCCCCGTGCCCGCCGAGCATCTTCGTCCGATACGCCGCCAAGGGCACCACGCTCGGATGGGCGTCGGCCACCACCACCGGGAAGCCCACAACAGCCAGACAATCGAGGTCGTTCACGTCGTTGCCCACATAGCCCACTTCATGCAAACCGATACCCCTCGCCAAAGCCAGCCCTTGCAGGAGACCCAGTTTGTCGGCCACGCCTTGGTGGCACTCGAGGCGAAGCTTGGCGCACCGGTGGCCCACCACGGGGTTGACTTCGGTGCTGATCACGACAAGATGGATGCCCATCTCCCTCAGCCGAGCAAGGCCGAAGCCTTCCCACCGCGAGCAACGCACCATCTCGGTCCCATCCTCGCTCACGTAGACGGCGTTGTCGGTCATCACGCCGTCGAAGTCGAACGCCATCATCCGCAACGGTTTGATCCGTTCGCGGAGCGCGCCCAACAGACCGGGTTCGAACTCGATCATCCCGCGTCGCCTTCGGCGAACGGCTCGTCTTCCTTCACGTCGCGCGTCAGCCGCTTGCCGATGAACTCGTCGAACTTGTAGGGCGGCACGCCGCCCCCGGGCGATTTGAACGCGATGTCGCTCGCCGTCAGCACCGTGCCCGCGGTGAGGTCGCGGGCGGCATACAGGGACTTGGACATCTTGACCAAAGGCCGCGCCTCGTTGGGGTAACGACGTTTCACCGGGTCTCCCAGAGCGACCTTGGTGCGCCTCAGGTCGCGCACCATTTTGCCCATGCCTCCCGGTTCGAGCGAGAACGCGTGGTCCGTGCCTCGCCACGACCGGTGCATCGTGAAATGCTTTTCGATGATCCGCGCGCCGAGGATGTACGCCGCGACCGACATGGCGATGCCGTCTTGGTGGTCGCTCAGGCCGATCACGTGGTTCGGATAGGTCGCTCGCAGGGTCTCGATGACGCTGAGGTGCATCTCCTCCACCTCGACCGGGTATGCCGCCGTGCACTGGAGGATGGCCACCTGATCGTTCAGCGGCAGAATCGCGTCCATCGCGCGCTGGATGTCGGCCATCTCCGCGCCGCCGGTGCTCAGGATCATCGGCTTGCCGATGGCGGCGACGTGCTTGAGCAGCGGGGTGTTGATGAGGTCGGCCGAAGCGATCTTGTAGGCCGGCATGTCGAGGTCGGCCAGGAAATCCGCGCTGGGCTGGTCGAACGCCGTGGCGAAGAAGACCAAGCCGAGTTCGTCGGCATACGCTTTCAGCTCACGGTACTCGGCTTCGCCGAACTCCAGGTACTCGCGGTGCTCGCCGTAGGTCTTGCCGTAGCTGTTCTCGTTCTCGTACGGCGAGTCGTACATCGCCTTCGTGAACAACGAGCGGTTGTCCCGCTTCTGAAGCTTGACCGCATCCACGCCGCACGCCTTGGCCGCCTCGAACAGTTGCCGAGCCTTGGCCATCTCGCCCTGGTGGTTGTGGCCGATTTCGGCGATGACGAAGCAATCCGTGTCGTCCGCAACGCGGCGACCGGCGACGGTCCAAACCCGTGATCCATCCATTTGGTGCAAGGCTTAGTTTAGATCATCCCGGTCGCCCGTGAACTGGGGAACCTAGAGCGGCGCGAACAGGTCCACCAGATTTCCGTCGGGATCGGCGACCTGGGCGTACCGCTGACCCCAGAACGCGTCCCAAGGCTCCTTCACACCGCTGTAGCCTGCTGCGACAACGGTGGCAAAGGCCGCGTCCACTTCTGCCGGGCTGTCGTACAGGAACGCCAGGCCCATCCGATGACCCACGGGCTGATCCCAGTGTCCCTGGATCTCGCGCATCATCGCAACCGTGTTCCAAGACAGCCGAATGCCTCCCCGCAATTCGACCTCCGCGTACGGCTCGCTGGTGTCGAGTTCGGGGATTTCCATTCCAAGGGTGCGATAGAACGCGACCGAAGCCGCGATGTCTTCAACGACGAGACCGATCATGTCGAGTTGGCAACGCATGGGGTTTTCCTGGGTCTGGCTGATGTTGGGCTTGGGTTTCGCTCGGGGCATTCCCAACATCAGCCGAACTTCACCGAACCCCACCGAACATCCGCCGAACTCCACCCATACCCGATCCGCCGGGCCGCGCGGGTCCAAGAGGCTATAATCTGGCCCGTGCCCACCCCCGACCCCACCAGCTTTGGCGGCCAAGCGATCGTCGAAGGCGTGATGATGCGGTCCCGAAACCACTTCGCCGTCGCGGTGCGCGCCCCCAACGGCCAGATCGTCCTCCAGCAGGAGCCGCTCTCGAAGTCGTGGCTGTTCCGTCAGAAGTGGCTCATGGTGCCCTTCTTGCGGGGCACATTCGCCCTCCTCGACGCCATGTCGCTGGGGATCAAGGCGATGAACTTCGCCTCCCACGTTCAGCTCGACGAGAAGTACCTGCCCGAGGGCGTCACCGACCCGAACCAGGCCACCTACGGCAAAGCGCCCGAGGAGGGCTCCAGCGAGATCGTGAAGCCCCTCGAAAAGGGCGGCGACACGATCCGCTCGATGCAGGTCGGCGCCGCCATGGTGCTGGGCCTGGCGCTGGGCGTCGTGCTCTTCGTCCTGGTGCCGAACGCGATGGCGGAGCCCCTGGGCAACGCGGGCTTGTCGCCTACCGCGATCAACGTGGTGAGCGGCGTTTTCAAGATGATCGTGTTCATCGGTTACCTCATGGCGATCTCGCGCATGGAGGCCATCCGCCGCGTGTTCCAGTACCACGGGGCCGAACACAAGGCCATCAACGCCTTGGAGATGGGCGAGCCGCTCACCACCGAGGCGTGCATGCGGCAGACGCGACTCCACCCGCGCTGCGGCACCAGCTTCGCGATCATCGTGCTGCTCGTAAGCATCCTGATCCTCACGTTCATCAACCGGTACCTCTTCCCCGGTGCGCCGCTGATCGTCAACCTGATGGCCCGGTTCGGAGTCGAGCTGCTCTTGTTGCCGCCCATCGCGGGCATCAGCTACGAGCTCATCCGAATCGCGGGCAAGTTCAGGCACCAGAAATGGGTGAACGTGTTCTTCTGGCCCGGGTTGATGACGCAGTACATCACGACGGCCGAACCGGACCGCGATCAGATGGAGGTCGCGATCGTCTCGCTCCAGTCCGTGATCAACGCCGAAATGGGGCTTGTCCCCACACCCCCGACCGAATCGGCTGCGCCCGCAGCCGCGAATGCATGAACCCATCGGTGCCGCCGTCGTCTTTACTACCACGAACCGAAATGTATCACGGCGCGGACGCGCCGCCTCTGGACACGCATCCATGAACCGAAACCGAACCTCCCTCCGCGCCCTCGCCGTTGCCGCCGCTTCGCTGGGCGTCGCGACGCTCTTCGCCCAACCCTCGTTCACGGCCATTCCCTATCCGGCCACGGGCGGCTTCAGTTCGGTGGCGTTCGCCGTCTCGCAAGATGGCGGCCGCGTGGTCGGCGACAGCGACGTGACCGGAGGGTTCATGGCTTACGAGTGGTCGCTCGGCGGCGGCACAGTGGGACTGGGCGTGCTGCCCGGCGGTGCGACGGATTCGACCGCTTGGGGCGTCTCGAACGACGGCTTGGTCATCGTGGGGCAATCGGACTCCTCGTCGGGTATCCAAGCATTCAGGTACGTGGTTGGCAGCGGCATGTCGCTGATCGGCGATCTTCCCGGCGGCACCGTGGATACCGGTGCCTTGGGCATCTCGGGCAACGGCTTGGTCGTCGTCGGCGCAGGCGTCTCCGGCAATGGCGAGGAGGCGTTCCGATGGACGAGCGGCGGTGGATTCCAGCCTCTGGGCGACCTGGCGGGCGGCGCGTTCTTCAGTCAAGCCTGGTCGGCCAATCTGGATGGCTCGGTCGTCGTCGGTCTGGCGACTTCGGCCTCCGGCCAGCAGGCTTTTCGATGGACGAGCGGTGGTGGCATGGTCGGGCTGGGCGATCTACCCGGCGGGAGCTCGGTCAGCTGGGCCTACCACACCAACGACGATGGATCGGTGGTCGTCGGGTTCTCGAACTCCTCCAACGGCGACGAGGCGTTCCGATGGACGTCGGGCGGTGGCATGGTCGGCCTGGGCGACTTGCCGGGTTCTGTCGTGAGTTCGATCGCCTATGGCGTGGACGGCAGCGGCAACATCGTGGTCGGCACCGGCACCTCTGCGGACGGCGACGAGGCGTTTGTGTGGCGTTCGGGCTTCGGCATGCGCCGGGTCCGCGACCTGCTGATCAGCCAAGGGCTCGAGTCTTCGCTGACCGATTGGATCCTCATCGACGCGAACGCCGTGTCGCGCGATGGAACGGCCATCGTCGGTTCCGGGGTCAATCCTTCGGGCAACATCCAAGCCTATCGCGCCGCCGGGCTGCTCATTGACGACGGCACGATCTCCGGCACGCTCAACTTCCTGAGCCTGAGCGGTTCCAAGCCGGCGACCACGTTCGAGTTCCGCACCCAAGCCAACTCGTCGGTGTTCTCGTCGCATTCCATCACGCCTTCCGGCACCGGCGCATACTCCGTCACGACGTTTGCCGGCAACTTCCGCATGGCCGTCAAGGCCAGCACGTTCCTCCGCCGGGTGGTCTCCGTGGACACGACGACCAGCGACGTCACCGGCATGGACCTCACGCTCACCAACGGCGACGTGAACGGCGACAACAGCGTGAACGTGGCCGACTTCCTGCTCATCCGGGCCGCGTTCGGCACCACCTCGGGCGGCGGCGGCTACAACCCGAACGCGGACCTGAACAAGGACGGCTCGGTGAACATCAGCGACTTTTTGATTTTCCGAGCGAGCTTTGGGCAGAGCGGCGACGCTTGGTGAGCGTCTCACCGTTCACCTTCCCCGGGGTCGGCGTCTTGTCAACTGGGCGGCTCTTGAACGGTGTTTGAACGGTCTTGCGCGCCTTCGGTGGTCTTCGGGCGATGCCGCGTGGGGAGGACCGCCGGGCAAGCGCCTACAGGGGCGGCAGATGCGCGACTCCTCGCTATACTGGAGACATGACGGGGCTCGCCGTGCTGGTCGGTTGGATGGGCGTTTTCGCCCCCTTGCCGGGGTGGAAGGTGGTTGCCGCTGGACCTCCGGTCTCGTACTTCAACACCGTGATCTGGGCGGATAACGGCTCGTTTGTCGGCCAAGGCCCGGGAGCCTCCGGGGTCGCCGTCTTTCGTTTCGATGCCGAGGAGGGGTCTTTGGCCATCTGGCCCAAGGGCCATTTGGACCATCGGCAACGGGATTGCGGAGCGATGCTGGCCAGCTTCGTGGCAGGCGAGCGGTATGACACGTACGATATCGCCTCGGGTCGGTTGTTGATGTCGGTGCCGATGCCCGCCTTTCGCGTGGGCAGCACCGTGGTGTCGGGCAACCGTGCATGGGACCTACAGACGGGGCAGGAAGTGGTGCCGATCCCAGGCCTGCTGTACGACTCTCCCAAGAGGCGATTGGCGGTGACTCGACGCGAGGGGGCTCGCGGATCGACGATCCTGCTCACAGAGTTTGAACCGGGCACGGACCGCGCGCTCAAGAGCCACCCGTTGAGGTACGAGCCTGCCGACACTGCCGTTTTCGGCTCTCCGGACGGAGGCCCATTCGCCGTGCGTCAAGGTATCCGTGGTTGGGTGGACCAGGTCTTCAACTCGAAGTTCGAGCCGGTCCTGACGGATTACTGGCGCATCAACGCTTGGACACCCTTCGGCGTGCTCCAACATCCGCAACCTCGCGAGTTGGGAGATCGCCCGAAGAAACTTCGCCTGGCTAATCCCGAGACCGGCGAAGTCCTTTGGCAGATCGAGCTTGACTGTGCCGATTTGGCGCAATGGGACGGGTCCTACATTCGCCTGTACTCACCCGAACGGGCGACATACGACCGCTTCGGCAATCGGATCATCCCCGAGCCTCCTGTCGCACAACGGCCACGCCGGGCATACACCGTGTACCGTCAGGAGTGGGCCATCTCTTTTCGCGGCCCTCGGACTGTGGTTTGGCGACGCCAGGAGGGCGAGCAATGACGGGACTCGCCGTGCTAGTCGGTTGGATGGGGGTTTTCGCCCCCTTGCCGGGGTGGAAGCTGGTGGCCGTAGCGCCGGGCGGCGGCACATTCTTCTATCCCAGCCTTGTTGGCCCCGATGGGTCGTTCGTCGGCCGAGGGCCGTCACCTTTCTCCACGCTTTGGTACCGTGCCACCGACCAGCGGCTGGTTGTTTGGGATCGAGGCTGGAATGACAACTGGCAGCGGGACTGCGGGCTCGGCTACGTGAGCTTCAAGGTCGGCGAAGATTACGAGACCTACGATCTGGCCACCGGAGAGTTGATCTTGCGAGTCCCCGGACCCGCTCACCGAGTCGGCCTTTCCATTGTTGGGGGCAAGACCTGGGACCTGCAATCCGGTCGCGAGGTGCCGGCCATCCCCAAGACCCGCCTCGTTTGGGACACGCCGCGCCGACGCTTGGGAATTCAGGCGACGGAGCGCGGCTACCGGGTGGTGGAGTATGAGCCTGGAACCATCCGGGAGATCCGCTCGGCACGGCATCGTTGGGGCTTGGTGGACCACGTGTGGGGCGACCCCGACACCGGCCCGTTCGCCCTCCAAGCCACGGCGAGCAACGGCATGCCCATGACCGAGATGTACACGTTCGACCTCCGGAACGTCTTGACGGACGAGTGGCGGATCGAGAGTTGGGGCCCTCTTGGCGTCATCCAGAAAGAACTCAAAGACAAGACCAGTCTGCCCGACCAACGGTACCGGCTGGTGGATCCGCACAGGGGCGAGGTGCTTTGGGAGCGGGACGACCTGAACGGGAGGCTGATCCGGTGGGATGGAAGCCTGATCTTGCTGAGCGCGGGATTCAAGGAGAGCTACCTTGATGCGCGCGGTGTTCCCGTTTCGCCTCCGCCCGACCGCCAGCGGCGCGTTTGGGAGATCGGGGCGGGTCATGCCGTGAACAGCCGGGGTGGACTGGTGGGCGTTTGGAGGCGGGCTGGGTGACGTTGTTGGCGTGCAGCGGTCCGAACGTGCAGCAGAGCATTTACTGGGCCATCGGATTCGGCCATGTTCTGGCCTGGGCGGGTGGAGTACTGACCTGCCTCATGGTGCGGGACATGCTCCGAGCTCGCCGCTTCGGCTGGACGATTCCGCCAGCATTGGTCTTTCTAGCCTTCCACCCCGCATGGTGGATCAGCGCTTGGAACGGCGATTGCGGTTCCGCCAAGATCGACCTCTCGATTGTTTCAATGGCGGCGTTCGTGGGACTTTATGTCGCTCACCTCAAGTGGCTGGCTAAGCTGTCCGCTTGAGTCGCTCGGCGATCCAAGCCTTGATGATGGCCTGGCGGGAGAGGCCGAGGCGCGCGGCTTCGATGTCGAGCGATTCGACCATCCACGCGGGAAGGGCCACATTCACGCGCCGCGAAGCACCGGGCCTCCGAGCCCGCGCCACGTCAAGCAGTTCGACAACGTCCTCTCCGGCATCGAACTTCGCATCGAAATCAGCTGCTTTCATCCGCTTACCGTGGAACCCTCCACTGAACCGAAGCCGCTTCAAGCGAGGCCTGTAGCGATCGCTTCCGAATTCGCTCGCACGACCCGTAGACGCCCGCCGAGGGGGTGCGGAAGACCTCGACCGCTCCCTTAGGCAAGTCCACCAGCCAGTATTCCGGGATGCCGTGTTCCGCATAGAGCCTCGCCTTGAGGGTTCGGTCCCTCGCCAGCGACGAGTCGGACACTTCGACCACCAGCCAGATGTCCTGGGCTTGCGGGTGGCGCTCCAGGTACCGCTCGCAGGGTCCCTGGGCGACGACCACATCCGTCTCGGGGGCGCTGAGGTCGCCGAGCACGATGGGAGAGTGCTCGCGCAAGCAAGCCGTTGGCGCGGCGGCGGCGAGACGTTCGCGCAGGATGGAGGTGACCGCTGCGTGCCGAGGCGATTGGGGGCTCATCGCAACGATCTGGCCCTCGAGGAGCTCGACGCGGTCATGTGGGCCGAGCAGACCGTTGGCGACGGCGCGAAAGAACTCCTCGACGCGGAGAGGTTTCCCGCCGGTCGAGTACTGGGCCGCCGCTTCGTGGACTCTGTCGGTCACGAGATGATTCTACACCGGCAGTCTCACACTTCCGGCGAGCGAAGGACGGATTCGGGTAAGACTGTGGCTGAAATGACCAGAGTTGCCCGGACGCTCTTGTTGACCATCGCGACACTCATGGGCGTGCCCTGGTGTTGGGCGCAGGATGTCGTTTGGCAACTCACGGCTCCAGCCAGTATCGTGCAATTGGAAGCCGCCCGGTACTCCGAACGGGCGTTCTACACATATTCGACCGGCTCCAATACCTTTGCGACTCAGGTCGTAAACACGACCGCTGGAGCGCTCGTAGGCCCTCCACTCAACGGGCGGGGCCTGGCGATCTCGCACGATGGCGCGATGGTCGGCCTCGGAGTGACTGTCGGTTCCGAGAACCAAACACAAGTCCGCGCAGTTGACACTGGCACATTGATCGGCTCGACGACCTTCGTTGACTTTGGCACTACCCAATTCGGGCACGACTCATCGCATCTATTCGCCGTGTCCCCATCGAATACGCTCAACAAGTTGGCCTTGCCATCGCTCGCTATTGTCCGCCAATGGCCGTACGATAGCAATGGACGGTATGTGGTCAATCCGGATGAACCGTTCCTGTTCCAGAGGACCCAGTTGGGAGCTTGGTTCGAGCTTTCGACCGAATCCAATGCAGTTCGAGCAATTCTGCCACATTCCGCTCAATCAACCATCATTGGACAGCACGGCAGAATCGTCGCTGCTCTGTTCTTTTCACCTCGCATTCTTGCATTTCAGATCGCCGGGACTGCACCCTTCGCAATGCGTCAGGCGCAGACCGGAGCGATACAAATGTGGTCCGACAATGCCAACGGGATTGTAGCGACTACGACAGAGAGCGAGGTAAGCGTATGGCGGATTAGCGATGCCACGGAGTTGCTACGATTCGGTGTCCCCTCAGCTCAGTTCGCCCTTACTTCCAACGACTTCATTCTCGTTAGCAATGGCCAAACTCTAACCGCCCATCGCTTGGGCTCGGGGCTCGCTCCCAACGCAACACTGTCCGGAACGCTCAGACAGACGGGACTCGCGCAACCCGCTGGTGTGCCTTTGACCATCGAACTCGCCTCGTCGCAACCAGCTGGAACCGAGGTGCACCGCGTGACGGCGGACGTCGAGGGGCGGTTCAAGGTGCGAACCAGCCTCACGGGGCCGTTGCGCGCGCGATTCAAGACTCCGACGGGCCTCTCGACCGTGTTCGACGCCCTCTCCATTCCAGCCGACGTTGGCAACCTCACCCTCCACACCGGCGACGTGGACGGGAACAACAGCGTGGCTCTTGCGGATTTCGTCGCCATGAGGAACGCTTTCGGCTCAAAGATAGGCACACCCGCTTACCTTGAGGGCGCCGACCTCAACAGAGACGGCACCGTCAACACCATGGACTTCCTCCTGCTCCGCAACCACTACGGACGATCGGGGCAGTAATGACCGTTCAGGCCCTCGATTTCGAAGTCCAGGCCGGAGTCTCGCCTGAGGAGTTCGAGCGATCGGTACCGGAGGCTTGAGCACGGAGGAACTCTAAAGCAGACTTTAGTCAGGTTGAGTTCCTGCCCCAATCGAAGCGCGAGAATTGGCCGATCGTAGTCTGCCCTACCGCCGGGCCTCGGAACCACGCTCGACACCTCGGGCATAACAAGCAATCGGGTCTCCTTCTCCCATGCGTGGGACGGAGTCTTTGTTAAGGCAACCGCTGCCAGAAACAATCGACTGATTGAGTATGCAAGCACATTAATCCATCGTTCTCGCGACAGTCGTGGTGGCTGTGGAATACCTCCCCCATAGACATATTGGACGGCTGCAGCAAGTTGATTCATCATATCTCGCTTGCCTGACTCCAAGTATTGAACTTGGGCAAGTGTTGCATATCCAACGCCCACTGGCAGCGACTTTACAAAGGCGTCACCGACCCGCAACTCCAATGCTATACCGGACTCAGCACACGCATAGTCCAGCCAATGACGCTTGGAATCACAGCCTGATGTCATACTCAGAACATGGATGCCAGCGGTAGGGTAGCTAACGACTTCCTCCGCAGCGGTCATGAGATTGTCCGTAGCCATCGCCGATCGCTCATCACTTTCAGTCGAAGTCACTGTCTTGAGGCATTCCTTTAGGGCATATGCTCCCTCTACAAGCTCGCTCTTGTCCGCCATACACAACAGATCGCTCAGCCAGAGTGTCTTCCCAGCGATGATTGACTTCGCGCTTTCCCATGAAGTGTAGTGGACGAATCGAGTTTCTTTCGGTGAAGTCCAGATCCGCTGGGAAAGATGGTAGCAAATCTCATTGGCGAGCTTGAGTTCTCCGTCGGTTAGTGGTTCATACTGGTTGATCATGCTGGGAGGCTCCCAAGGAACGCATCCACCGTCATCGCGCCGAGGTCGCCTTGCTCCCGCGAGCGGACGCCGACCGTGCCTTCCTCGATATCGCGGTCGCCGAGGATCAGCATGTAAGGCACCTTTTGGCCCTGATTGTCGCGGATCTTCTTGCCCAGCGTCTCGCGGCGCGCATCCACCTGCACGCGCAGAGGGCGGGAGTCGAAGAGCGTGTCTTTGAGCCGTTGCGACAAGGCTTCGGCCGCCTCGACGTGCCGGTCGGCGATGGGGAGAATCGCGATTTGCACGGGCGAGAGCCAGAACGGGAAGGCACCTGCGTACTGCTCCGTGAGCAGGCCGATCATGCGCTCCAGCGACCCGAACGGGGCGCGGTGGATCATGATCGGACGATGGGGCTTGCTGTCTTCCCCAATGTACTCGAGATCGAACCGTTCGGGAAGGTTGTAATCCACTTGCACGGTGCCCATCTGCCAATCGCGGCCGAGGGCGTCCTTGATGATGAGGTCGAGCTTGGGACCATAGAAAGCGGCATCTCCGGGCGACACGAAATAATCGAGGCCCATCGCATCGCACGCCTTGGTGATCGCTTCCGTGGCCGCTTGCCAGTTGTCGTCGTGGCCGACGTACTTGCTGGAGGCAGGGTCCTTGGTGCCCACGCGGGCGCGGAAATCCGTCAGTCCGAGCTTGCGCAGCACCGTCTGCATCAGTTCGACCACGCCGATGAACTCGTCTTGGAGTTGGTCGGGCGTGACGAACAGGTGGGCGTCGTCTTGCGTGAAGCCTCTGGCGCGCAGGATGCCCGTGACTTCCCCGCTTTGCTCGTAGCGGTGGACCGTGCCGAACTCGGCGTAGCGGATGGGTAAATCGCGGTAGCTCCGCATCTGCGATTGATAGATCTCGATGTGGAACGGGCAGTTCATGGGCTTGAGGATGTAGGTTTCCTTCTCCTCGTCCTCCATGAACGGGAACAGCTTCTCTTTGAACGTCAGGATGTGGCCCGACTTCTCGTAGAGCTTGATGCTCGCGATCTGCGGCGTGATGACGGGGTCGTAGCCGCGCTTGAGCTGTTCCTTGCGCAGGAAGTCCGTCATCGTCTCGCGCAGCACTGCGCCCTTGGGAAGCCAAAGAGCGAGGCCGGGACCCACGCGCGGACTAAACATGAACAGGCTTAGCTCGCGCCCGAGCAAGCGGTGGTCGCGCTTCTTGGCTTCTTCCAGCATGTGCAGGTAAGCGTCGAGCTCTTCTTGCGTCTCGAACGCCGTGCCATAGATGCGCGTGAGCTGTTTGTTCTTGACGTCCCCACGCCAAGAGGCGCCCGCGATGGACATGAGTTTGAAGTGCTTGATGTCCTTGGTCGTTTCGATGTGCGGGCCACGGCACAGGTCAATGAAGCGGCGCAGTTTGCCGTTGGTGAACCGCTGCTGGTCGAAGAAGCTGACCTCTTCGCCTTCGGGGATGGCGTCGAGCAGTTGGAGCTTGTACAGAGCCGTTTCCTCGCCTTGGCCGAGCGTGGTTTCTTCGAGGATGATGCGGCGGGCCTCGTCGCGGTCGGCGGCGACTTTGCGTTCGATGCGCATATCGAGCTTGGCGAGCTCCTTCATGCGCTTTTCGATGCGCGGGAGGTCTTCCTCGCGGATGGGCTCGGGCGGGTCCACGTCGTAGTAGAAGCCGTTCTCGATGGGCGGGCCGATGGCCAGCTTGACGCCGGGATAGAGCTCGGTGAGGGCCTGCGCCATGAGGTGTGCGGCGCTGTGGCGGAGACGGTAGAGATGGGACTGTTCGTAGGCTTCCATGGCGTGCTTCCCTGACCAAGGGATTGAGTTGTCAGGGATCATTATGACCGATGCGCCTGGACGGCCGGCAAGCCGTGGCTGTCAGCGGTTCTTGAGCGTTCGCGCCATGAGTCTTATCTGAACCGCCGAGAGGGCCAACACCAAGAAGAAGAGCAGGTAGGCGACGGCGCTCGCATATCCCAACTGGTACATGCCAAACCCCTGGCGGTACATGTAGAGGACGACGGTCAGCGTCGAGTCTGCGGGTCCTCCGTTGGTGAGGATGAACGTCTGTCCGAACACTTGCGACGACGCGATGACCGACATGATGAGGCAGAAGAGCGTTGCGGGTCCGATGGAGGGCCAGGTGACCGCCCAAAAGCGCCGCCACGGCGACGCGCCGTCCAGGGAGGCCGCTTCGAGTTGTTCTTTAGGCACGTTGCGGAGGGCGGCGAGGTAGACGAGCATGTTGCCGCCGAGCCCCCACCACAGGGTCATCAGGGCGAGGCTTGGCATGGCCCAGGTGGGGCTGCCCAACCATTGGACGCGCGTGCCCAAGTAGTGGTTGATCAGGCCGCTCTCGGAAGACAGCAGCCACCGCCACAGGATCGCGGTGACTGCGATCGAGAGGACGACGGGAACATAGAAGCAGACCTTGAAGAGGGTCGTGGCTCGGTAGCGTTGGTTCAGCCCGACGGCGACCAGCAACGACAGCGCGTTTCCTGCCGGAACCGTCAGGAGGACGAAGTAGGCGGTTCTCGCCAAGGCGATGTGGAAGAGGTCGTCGCCCAGCGCAGCGGCGTAGTTGTCGAAGCCGACGAAGGGGACTTCCTTGCCGAGCACGTGCCAATCGTGGAGACTGATCCAGAAGCCGTAGGCGAGCGGACCGACGAGAAAGACGGCAAACAGCGTGAGATAGGGGAGCAAGAACCAGAATGCCGCTCTGCCGTCGCCGCGTGTCATCGCTTCCTCAGTCGGTTGTCGGTTCGCCTGGCCGCCGTTTCCAGGGCTTGTTCGGTGGGCTGGATGCCGTTCAGGATCGCCTCGAAGGCGGAGTCGCCAAACGTGGCGATGAGGTTGCTGTAGATCGAGCGCGGTTCGTACACCACGTGGTCGAGTTGCTTGGCGAACTGCGCCTGCACTTCAAGGCGCTGGAAGCCAGGGCTGTTCAGCACCGATTTCCGGACGGGCACCTGGCCCCCTTCGGCCCAGCCCAGGCTGTTTTCGCTGAGGTAGGTCATGAACGTCCACGCGGCATGGCGTCGGGATTGGTCGAGCCCTTCGGGCATGGCGAGGAGATGGGTGCCCGCCCAAACCGCTTTGCGGGGTCCGAATTGCGGGACCGGTGCGGCGGCGAAGCGCAAGCCTTTCTGCTCCACCAGCGAGGTCATCATGTAGACCCCTTCGAGGGCCATGGCGACTTTGCCCGTCTGAAAGCCGAGCCACGCGTCTTGGCCTTCGGGCGGCGGGGCGACTCCGGCGCGGACGATGTCGAGCATGCGCTCCATCGCTGCGGTGGCCTCGGGCGTATCGAGTCCCGAGGACTTGAGACTCTCGTCCAACAGGCCGGTTCCGAATTGGTTGAGGAAGCAGAGCGAGTTCGAGTGGAGCCAGGTGAACGCGAATCCCCACTGTTCTGGGCGTCCATCTCCGTCGTTGTCTCGGGTGAGTTTCCTGGCGGCGTCCATGAACTCGTCATAGGTTTGCGGTGGCCTGGCGATTCCGGCTTTCTCGAACAGGTCGAGATTGTAGTACAGGCCGAGCGGGTGGCAATCGAGGGGCAGGGCCCTCAGTGTTCCCTCCCAATGCGCGGCTTCCCAGGCGGCCTCGACGAAGTCCTCGCCGTCCAATCCCCCTTGCTTGGCGAGGTCGTCGAGGTTTCCGAGGACGCCGTGATGGGCGTATTCGGGGAATCGGTTGACGTGGATGACAAACACCTCTGGCGCGCCTCCGAACGCCAGGCCGAGGGTGACTTTGTCGTAGAAGGTCCCCCACGGGATGATCTGCATGTTCACGCGGATGCGGCCCTCGTGCTCCTGGTTGAACCGTCGCACGATCTTTTCCATTTGGGCACCGTCGGGACCCGAAAAGCCGTTCCAGAAGTCCACGACGACGACGCCCTCGTCGGGGGGCGCGCCATGGCGGCACCCTTGGCCGGCGACGACCGCCGCGAGCCCCAGCACCGTTGCCAAGAACCACCGCACGCTCATGGGTTTACCTCAAGGTCTTCGGCTCCCAGCTTGGTCCATCCGCGCGCGGGCCATCTTCGGACCAGAGGAGAGGATCGAGCCGCATCAGGCGCGCCGTGCGTTCGGCGTCCCACGCGTGATAGACGATGACCCACCTGTCGGCCAATCGGACGACGGAGTTGTGTCCTGGTCCGATGACGCGGTCCGGGACGGTCTTCAGCACCCGCGGCCCGCTGGTTGCGCCGGCGCTGTAGTCGCCCATCGGGTGATCGCCCACCACGAAGTCCACGCCGTACGACTCGTTTTGCCAGTTGCCCCCGCTGTAGAGGACGTAGATACGGCCGTCTTTGTGGACGACGCAGGGGCCTTCCAGCGTGTGCCAGTCGTGTCGTCCGCCATAGATGTCTCGGTCTCGCTGGTAGCGTTGCCAATCGGCGCTGGCTCGCGCCACGACGTGCGGCGGCCCCTCCAGGCGCATGGGTTCCGGCCAGCGGGCCACGACGACGCAGGTGCCGGGACGCGGTCCTTCGACAATGTCGGTGGCATAGTACACGTACCATTCGCCATCGGTGTGTCGGTAGGCGTGGCCGTCAATGGCGAAGGGGCACGAATCGGGGGTGAGGGGCCCACGGTCCTCGAAGGGTCCGGTCGGCTGTTCCGACCGGGCGATCCGCAGGCGATGGCCTCCATCGGCTTGTCCCGCGGAGTAAAGCATCCACCAGATCCCCTCGCGCTCGACGACCTCGGGGGCCCAGAACGCCATCGCCTCAGCACTTTTGGGAACGCGCAACGCGTAGCCCGACGGGGTCCAATGCACGAGATCGGGCGACCGGAGGACGGGAAACGCCCATCCGCTTTCCGCGGGCGCAGTCCCGACGGCGCACCACTCGCCCGGCCGTCCGAAGACGAACGGGTCGGCGAAATACTGCTCGAAGACGGGGTTGGCGTACGCCACCGCGGTGTCGGCGGGGCTCGGCTGGTTCAACGCGTGTGCTCCGAGACGATCTGCGAAAAATCTCCGATAATCATCGTCATTTTGTGTTACTATATCATGTGAGCGAAGCAATGGTCACGGAATTGAAGTCGCACACGCTCCAAGTGAGAGGCGCCGAAGACGCCGAGATCTTCAAGGCCCTCGGGTCCGAGACCCGGTTGGAGATTCTCGCGTTGCTGGCCGGCGGCGATCGGAACATCGCCGAAATTTGCCTTGAGTTGAACCTGTCTCAGCCGACGGTGAGCAAGCATGTGCAGGTCCTTGAGCAGGCTGGGCTGGTGCTCAGCAAGTACATGCCGGGCAGCCAAGGCATGCAGAAGCGATGCCGGCTCCGCTTCGATCGGATGATCGTGTCGTTCGAGGGGGCGGAGATCGCCGACGAGCGGATGGAAGAGGTTTCCATGCCAATCGGGCTATATTCTAGGGTCGAGGCACACCCTCAGTGCGGGCTCGCGAACCGTGAAAAGATCATCAGCTTCCTCGACATACCGCAGTCGTTCTACGATCCGGAGCGTTCGACGGCCGAGATCCTGTGGATGGCGGGCGGTTGGGTGGAGTACGTGTTTCCCAACACGTTGCCCTCGTCGGTCGAAATCTTGCGTCTCGAACTGGTGATGGAAGCGTGCTCGGAGGCGCCGAACTACGACCACGACTGGCCCTCCGACATCACGGTTTGGGTCAACGAAGCGGAGATCGGCACTTGGACCTGCCCCGGCGACTTCGGCGCCAAACGCGGGGTTCTCAATCCGACGTGGTGGAACGACCACATGACGCAATACGGCGCCCTGAAGATCTGGTCGGTGGACCACGAGGGGGCTACGCTCGACGGCACTCCGCTTTCCTCCGTGACTCTGGAGCAGGCCTCGGTCAAGCCGAACAAGCCGATCAGCGTCCGCATCGGCGTGAAGGCCGATGCCGACCATCGCGGGGGATTCAACCTGTTTGGCAAGGGCTTTGGCAACTATGCCCAAGACCTTGTCC
>JACFNW010000581.1 GCA_019454665.1 Fimbriimonadaceae bacterium
GAACTTGGCGGGAGCGGCGACGCGCTCGACCTCCCCTTGGACCGAAACCTCGCGACCGTTCAGGGTGAAGCGCAACGCGCCGGGCCCGAGGTTCCAGCCGAACGGGGGATCGTAGTTCCTGCTCGTCCCGCTGACCGGACGGAAGTGCCACAGCGCGAGGACACGCCCCGTCTGGGCGTCGATGACCACGCGGTAGCGGTGCCAACCCACGCCGTCCTCCCTAACCACTTCTCGATCCTCATAGAGACCACTATAGGCGAGAATGCCCTTTCTGGAAGCACCCAGGTTCAATTGATCGGACGAAAACCAGTCTTGACGACCTTTGGTCAGTGCCTCTGGCTCAACAATCGCGAGTTCGAGTTCTTCGACTTTGCTCATGATGGTCGAGTTGTGGCAAAACGCGATGGAATCAAACGCCTGGGTCCGCGCCTCGGCAAGCGAGAGTTTTGGCACCAAGTCATTCGGAGGACTCGCAGGGTAGACGCACATGAATTGCAGCAGCCGACCGTACAACTGATCCAGTTCCATCACCACTGGGAACATCGAGTGGGGCAATCCCTCCTCGACAAACACGGCGTCCACCACGACAATGTTGCGATCATCCACTCCGATCTTGCGGAACTTCAACCCATCGCATCCGGGCCAGGCTGCCTTGATGTACAGGTTGCAGAGGTCAACCACGCGGTCGCGTGTCAACCTTGGCTTCACGTCCGCCAAGCTGCGCTGCCGGTTGTAGTCGGAGGTGTATCCGCCTGTAAAGTAGGCTCGGATTCGGCCCACCGAAGGATCGATATGCGCGCTGTGACCGTTGGCCGTTACCACGAGGTCGCCCCGTAAGCTCGTAGCCAATCGTGGATCGGTTTCTTGAGTCGGTGGTTCCGGAATGTGGGCCCCACCAGCCGTAACCGCCACCGCCGCGAACTCCAGCAGCGCCTTGACCGGGTCTAGCCTCGCCTTCCCGACCAAGTAGAGCCACGTCAGAAACTCAAGCACCATTCTCGCGATCCTCCACCCTGCGAGACGCGCGGCGACCCGGTGGCGTTACAATCCCAGCCATGCCTGCCCCCCAAGCCCCCGATTGGCGCGAACTCGTCCAGACGCTCGAGCTTCAAGCCCACCCCGAAGGCGGGTTCTACCGCGAAACCTGGCGCTCCGCACACAGCGTCGACGCGGCCTCCTTCGGCAGGCCCGAAGCCGGATCGCGAAGCGCCGCCACCAGCATCCTGTTCCTGCTGCCCTCGGGCCACGAATCGCGCCTGCATCGCGTGGCCTCCGACGAGTTGTGGCTGCATCAGGGCGGCGACCCGTGTCTGCTGTCCATCGGCGATGCGCGGCACGAGCTTGGGGTGGCCCCATGCCTTCAGGCGCTGGTCCCTGCGGGCGTATGGCAGTCGGCGAAATGTGGCGAAGGGGCGCACGGCTACACGTTGGTGGCCTGTATCGTGGTTCCGGGCTTCGAGTTCCAAGATTTCGAGTTGGCCTGACGCGGCGCGATTGAGTCACAATCCACACATGCACCGATTCATGCGTCGTCTCGGCTTGGCCGCCCTGCCCCTCATGCTTCTCGCCGCGGGTTGCGGCAACTCGGAGCTGAACAGCACGGTCGTCACCGGCAGCGCCGACGATCTCGGCGACGGCGTGGTCCGGTCGTGGGGCTTTCTCGACCCGGCGGACGTGCCCCAGCAGATCAACATCAGCTTCTCGCCGAACTCGGTCAAGAACCTCGACCCCGCAGGCGAGTCTGCGGTCATCGCTTTGCCCCGCAACACGGGCACGCCCTACACCCACATCGTGGTCTCCTGGCTTCCGGCGGGCCACAAGGGCGCGACCGGCGTGTTCGCGACGCCCACCGTCGGCATCCACTTCTTCACCTTGCCCGAGGTGGATCGGCTGCTGATCGACG
>JACFNW010000582.1 GCA_019454665.1 Fimbriimonadaceae bacterium
CGACACGCGCACCAACGCCCAGCTCTTCAAGTACGACAGCACGTTCGGGCCGTTCCAAGGCGAGGTCGGCCACGACGAGGGCAACCTGATCGTCGACGGCAAGTCCATCCGCGTCACCGCCGAAAAGGACCCCGCCAACATCGACTGGTCCGCGCTCGGCGTCGAGATCGTCATCGAGTCCACCGGCGTGTTTACCGACAAGGAGAAGGCCGAGAAGCACCTGGGCGGCACCGTGAAGAAGGTGCTCATCAGCGCTCCGGCCAAGGGCGAGGACGTCACCATCGTGCTCGGCGTGAACCACGACAAGTACGATCCCGCGAACCATCACGTGGTGAGCAACGCCTCGTGCACCACGAACTGCTTGGCCCCGGTCGCCAAGGTGCTGCAGGACGAGTTCGGCATCGTCCGCGGTCTGATGACCACGATCCACGCCTACACCAACGACCAGAAGGTGCAGGACCAAGCCCACAAGGACCTGCGACGCGCCCGCGCCGCCGCCGTCAACATGATCCCGACTTCGACGGGCGCCGCCAAGGCCATCGGCCTGGTGCTTCCCGAACTCAAGGGCAAGCTGGACGGCTACGCGATGCGCGTGCCGGTCGTCACAGGTTCGGCCACCGACCTGACGGTTGAGCTCGCCAAGCCGACCACGGCCGCCGAGATCAACGCCGCGATGAAGGCCGCCGCCGAGGGTTCGCTGAAGGGTTACCTGCAATACAGCGACGAGCCGCTGGTCTCGACCGACATCATCGCCAACCCCTACTCCTCGATCTTCGACTCCGGGATGACCAAGGTGCTCGAGGGCAACTTCGCCAAGATCCTGGCTTGGTACGACAACGAGTGGGGCTATTCGGTCCGCGTGGCCGACCTCTGCAAGTTCTTCGTCGAGAAGGGCCTCTGATCCGGGTGTCGTCCTTCGGCGGCTTCTCGCCGGAGGACGACCAGCGCATCTTTTTTGTCTTCCACCTTGCGCTCACCTGAACGTGTTGCGCCAGAATAGCGCGTGCTTCTCGCTTCCGCGCTCCTGTTGGCCTCACTGGGCCAGGCTCAACCCTACGTTTCTCCCAACTTGGGCAAGATGGTGGAGCAGTCCGCCGTCATCCTGCACAACCTCGTGCTCGAGATGAACAAGCAGGACTTGACCAACATGACGGCAAGGCTTGAATCCGGGGGCGCCATGATGGGTGGGGTTGTGCGGCCGGGCCAGAGCCTCGCCATGCTTCGCCTCGGGCCGGGAGACGACTACCACTATTTGATGGCCGCCGGGTCGAATACGAACGCACGCATCGCGTTTCGGGTCAAGGACGCCAGTGGCAAGGTGGTTCGCGAAGCCAGGACAGAAGACGCCAGCGACCGCATCTACACGACGGTGCGCGAGTCCCACCGCTCGGCAGCCAACTGGACTTACGAAGCCGTCAACATGGCCAAGTCCGGCGACCCCATCGTTGTGACGATGATGGTGACGCGATCGGGAAGCAAGGGTCAGCCGCTCATCGTGGGCGACTTCTACAAGGCGATGGTCGCGCTGTCCACGCAAGTCAAGGGCATGACCGACGAGAACTGGGGGTTGATGCCTGGCCAGTCGAGCGTGGTCGGTGGTGTCGTCGCGGCTCGTTCTCACCTGACCATGGGTCCGTACAACATGGCCCAGGACACCTTCGTCCTCGCGTCGAGCGACGGCAAGTGCTCCGATTGGGAGCTCTTCCTTTTGCGCGCGTCGAACGGCGCCGTTCTTGAGAAGGACACGGACACCGGCGATCAGCCGTTCGGACTCGTCTCGGGTCAGAACGCCGTCAACATCAAGCTTCAGAACACCAGCGGGTCCAACTCGTTTGGATGCTATGTGGTGATGCGAACGCCGTGAGCCTCAGCGCGGCGCGATCACGTGGCCGTA
>JACFNW010000583.1 GCA_019454665.1 Fimbriimonadaceae bacterium
TCTCCGTCTTCGAACGCAGCCAATGTGTCGCTGAGTTCGACGTCGAAGCCCTCGCTGCGGAGGATGGTGGCGAAGAGGTCGGCGACGCGGTCGGGTTCGTGCCCGTCCCAGCCGCCGAAGACGATGAGCGCCTTGCGGTCTGCCATGGTCCCGAGGTTACCGCCCAGACGACGCGCGCTAGGCCTTTCTCCGCCGCTTGCCGCTGCCTCGCCCGCCGGATTCGTAGTTCAAAGCGGTGCCCCGGCTTGTGTTCGAGACTCTGTTGCCTTGCCCGATCTCTCGAGTTGGGAGTTCCATGCCAGCGCAGAGGCCTTGAAGGCGCTCACACCCCCTTGGCGACAGGTCGAGGTGCTCTCGGACGACTTGCGCGTGGTCGAAGGGGCAGTCCATCGCATCCGCGTGAAGATGGGCCCGATCCGCCTGGAATGGCATGCAAGAATCGTCGCCTGCGACCCGCCTCGGGGGTTCACCGATGTTGCCGACCGCTCGCCGTTCGCGAGTTGGTTGCACCATCATCGGTTCATCTCTATGGGACCCGACGCGACGAAGCTGCGAGACGAGATCGAGTACGAAGCGCCGTTCGGCGTCTTCGGGCGGATCGCCGACGCGTTGTTCATTCGGCGGGACTTGGAGCGCCTGTTCGCGTTCCGGCATGCCGAAACCGCGCGTCTGCTCGCGGACTGATCGTCTATCATCAGGGCATGCGGACTCTGATCGCGTTGGCGGCCGTCGTCCTTGTCGCTGGGTGCGGGCCGGGCAAGTTCTCCGAGCGTGCGAGCGCCGGCAAAGAGCACGTCCTTCGCTACGCCCTCGCCACCAGCCCCGTGACGCTCGACCCCGGCAAGGTGCAGGATGTGGACACGCACGATCTGCTGCGCCAAGTCTTCGAGGGGCTCGTGGATTGGAGCGAGGACAACCAACTCGTGCCCGAGCTCGCCGAGTCGTGGGAGGTCTCCGAGGACGGCAAAACCTACACGTTCACGCTCAAGCCGGCCAAGTTCCACAACGGGCGCACCATCGCGGCCGCCGACTTCAAGTGGACCATGGAGCGCAACCTCAGCCCTGCGTACAACTCGCCCACGGCCCAGACGTACCTGGACGACATCGTCGGCGCGAAGGAGTTCGCCGACGGCAAGGCCAAAGAAGTCAGCGGGATTCGCGCCCTCGACGACCGCACGCTCCAGATCGAGATCGAGGAGCCGCGCGCCTACTTCCTCGGCAAACTGACGTACCCGCCCGCCCAAGTGGTCGCCAAAGAGGCAATCCCGGACGGCGGCGAGATCAAGGCCATCGAACAGATGGTGGGCACCGGACCCTTCAAGGGGGACCGATTCGTGCCCGATCAGCTCGTGCGGCTGCTCCCGTTCGAGGACTACCACGGCGAGAAGGCCAAGGTGACCGCCCTGGAACGGCCCATCATCAAGGACAGCGCCACCCGTGTGAACAAGTACCGTTCCGGCGAGTTGGAGTGGATCGGCCTGGACCGTCAGGAACTGCCGACCTTCGAACGGGATCCCGAGTTCAAAGACCAGATCCAGTTCGTCAACCGACCCGCCACGGTCTACCTCGGCATGAACCCGGGCGGCTACGAGCCGTTCGCCGACCGCGACGTGCGGCGTGCCATCGGGATGGCTGTGGACAAGGAGAAGATCGTCAAGGACGTCATGCGCGGGGTCGTCCAAGTGGCGGAGGGCATTCTCCCGCCAGCGGTTCCCGGCTATCGGGACAACCCGGAATCGCTGCCGTTCGACCCTGCCGATCACGGCGCGGCGCTGGCCTCATTGGCGGCTGCCAGTGTGGGGCCCTCTTTTCGAAGCTATGCATGGGAAGGCAAACAATGGGCGTTGCCCATAGACGCCGCTGCGCAGGTGCAGGCGTGGCGCCCTGATCT
>JACFNW010000584.1 GCA_019454665.1 Fimbriimonadaceae bacterium
TTGAGCTGTTCGATCACGGCATCCACCCGCGACTTGAGTTCCTGCCCCTTCAACCCGTAGAGCCCGCCAAAGTACTCGAGCACCTCGCGGGCGGTGAGCCTGCCATAGAGGGCCGTCGAAGTGGACATGAAGCCGATGCTGGCCCGGACTCGGTCGGGTTCGCGCACCACATCGAAGCCCGCGACTTGGGCGACGCCCTTGCTGGGCCGCAACACGGTGGAGAGGATGCGGAGCAGCGTGGTTTTGCCCGCTCCGTTCACGCCGAGCAGCCCGAAGATTTCGCCCGGGCGCGCCTCCATCGAGACGTCCACCACGGCTTCGATGGTGCCTCGCTTGGCGTCGTGGAACGATTTGCTGATGGATTCGGTGCGAACCATAGGCTTGTCGGGCCATTGTAGCGATTCGCCCCTGCTGGGACGTAGGTCTCCGCCGACCCGTTTGGAGCGCATCCTTGATCGGCTCTGGTCCGTACCTTCTAGTGCGAGGCAAACATGGCGATCGTTGTTCTGGGCATCATCCTTCTCGTCAGCGGTGTCGTGGTGTCTGGGCTGAACAAGCAGACGAGCGACAAGACCAACCTGCGGCCTACGGCCTGGATCATGAACGTGGTCGGCGTGATCATGATCATCGGCGGGCTGCTCTCCAGCACGGTGATCATCGTCCCTGCGGGCCACAGCGCCGTTCTGATGCGGTTCGGCGCCGTACAGGGCGAGTTGGACGAGGGCTTCCACTTCATCATGCCGGGCATCAACACCACGGAGCTCATGGAAGTCCGCACGCAGAAGGAAGAGAGCACGGGATCGGCGGCCAGCCGCGATCTGCAGGTGGTCACCACCACGGTCGCCCTCAACTTCCGGGTGGACCGGTCGAAGGTCGGCGAACTGTATCAGAACGTGGGCCGAGAGTACAAAGCGCGCATCATTGACCCGGCCGTGCAGGAGTCCATCAAGACGGTCACGGCCAAGTACACCGCCGAAGACCTTATCCGCAGCCGCCCTGCGGTCAAGAACGAAGTCGAAGAAGAGATCACCGAGCGGCTCAAGGCCTACAACCTGATCGTGGAGCCCAATGGCGTCTCGATCACCAACTTCGACTTCTCCCCCGAGTTCAACAAGGCGATCGAGGCCAAACAGGTCGCCCAGCAAGAGGCCGAGAAGCAGAAGTACGTGCTGCAACGCGCCGAGACCGAACGCCAGACCATGGTGGCCAAAGCCAAGGGTGAAGCGGAATCCGCCAAGCTGAAGGCCGAAGCGCTGAAGGTGCAGGGCGCCGAACTCGTGGTCGCCCGCGAGTGGATCGAGAAGTGGGACGGCAAGCTGCCGCAGGTGTCGAGTTCGGGCGGGATGATCTTCGACGTGAAGTCGCTGATGGACAAGGCGGCTCAATAGTGCTCCACTTGGTCGGGCTGGGCCTGGTCTTCACGTGCCTGCTGGGTTGCGGCAGCCCGCCCTCCCCCTACAAGAATCCGCGTCTTGAAGTGTTCAAGGCCAAGCGCGAACTGCGGCTGTACGAGGGCGATCGGCTGGTGAAGACCTACCGCATCGGCTTGGGCCACAACCCCGTGCCGCCCAAGGAGCGGGAAGGCGACGGCGCGACGCCAGAGGGCTCTTACTTCATCTGCACGAAGAACCCGCGCAGCAAGTACACGCTCTCGCTGGGCATCAGCTACCCCGGCCCCCTGGACGCCGAACAGGGATTCAAGGCGGGCCTGATTACCGAGGCCGAACGCAAGGAGATCGTCGCGGCCCACAACGCCAAACGCACCCCGCCCTGGAAGACCAAACTGGGCGGCGAGATCTTCATCCACGGCAAGGGCTCGAAGACCGATTGGACCCTGGGGTGCGTTGCGCTGGAGGGCGACGACGTACGCGAACTCTACGACTGGATTC
>JACFNW010000585.1 GCA_019454665.1 Fimbriimonadaceae bacterium
CGGCGTCAAGGACCTAACTCCCGAGGAGATTCGCGAGTGGATTGACGAGGGCCGTAGATGAGGGTTTGCGCCGATGCCTCCGTGACCCTTGCATTCTTGTTGGACGAGGGCAGCACGACGGCCAACGCGCTGATGTACGAACTTGAGGACGGAATTCTCCTTGTGCCCGCTCATTGGCCGACGGAAGTACTCAACGGCTTACTGATGTCGTTGCGTCGGGGCCGGATGGACACCGAGACTTTCAGCAATCAGTTCGCCATGTTCCAAAGCCTTAACTCAAAGGCGACCCTTGATAGAGACCCCGACTGGGCTGAAATCGCCAGAATAGCCCATGAGTTCGGACTGACCGCGTATGATGCGGCCTATGTAGAACTCTGCAAGCGGCGAGGAGCAAGCCTTTCGACCCTGGATCGTCGGATGGGGGTCGTCGCCCAGCAGTTGGCACTAGACATCTACTCAATGTAGCTGTGTTCCCGAGTTGGAACGCTTACCGCCGCAGGAAACCCCGGCCGCGCAACCACTCCAGAAGCACTTCGCGGCCCGTCATGTGCCGCCCGTCCACCCGACGCCCGGAACGCATGGACCACGTGACCTCGCCCTTCATCTGCTGCGCCTCATAGAACTCTCCCATCCGCGCGTCGTAGTCGCCCAGACCCGCCTCGGCGTTGTAGCGATCCCGGAACCAGATCGCCTCCTGCGGCAGCCGCGGCTTGATCTCGGCCGACAAACCCTCGGCGGGGTAGCCGATGCACAATCCGAACAGGCCGAACACCCCCTCTGGGAGGTCGAGCAGCCGAGCGATGCCTTCGGGATCGTTCCGCAACGCGCCGATGTAACACACCCCAAGACCCACCGCTTCTGCCGCGACGGTCATGCGCTCGGCGGCAAGCGCGGCATCCAGCGCCGCCATCAGGAAGAACTCCAGATAGTCCAATCCTTCGGCTCCCTCATCAACGGCCAGTGCCGCTTGGCGCAACCGATGGTG
This sequence comes from Fimbriimonadaceae bacterium, assembly GCA_019454665.1. Lineage (GTDB taxonomy): Bacteria > Armatimonadota > Fimbriimonadia > Fimbriimonadales > Fimbriimonadaceae > UBA2387. Next base: position 986 of record JACFNW010000585.1, read on the forward strand.
GTCGGCGAGGAAGGCGAAGAACCAGGGCGCGGCATGCACCTGCTTTTGGTCCGCGCAACACTGGGCCACCTGAGCTCGCAGGGCCTGGTCGTGCACGCTTACCAACGAGTAGAGCTGCAGGTTGCTGCTCGTGGAAGCGCTTTGGGCCGCCGCGACGAGTCCGGCGACCAATGATTCGGGAACCTCGCGATCGGCGTACTTCCGCACGGAGCGGTGGCGCAAGAACGGGGCCAACTCGGGGACCTCGGCAGGAGGCTCCGAGCCGTAGCGCAACCGCCAGGCCGTGCGGAAGTCTTCTTCGAACATCAATCGAGACCGACGCCCTTGGCCGCCCACAAGAACCCGCGCCGCATCAATTCGCGCGGTTCTGCCGCCTCGAGCACGGCTCGGTTGTGGCCGAGCGCGTTGTAGAACACCCGCCCAGCGCCGTACATCTTCGTCCAGACCTGAGGCATCTTGCAGGCGTTGGCCGTATGCGGCCCGTCGGCGCCGGCAGTGGGGAAGTCGCACGTGGCCAGCACGTTGTTGCCCGGATCGGTGTGCAGGTAGTACTGTTCGCTCACCACGTCGAAATCGCCGATACCCGCGGTAATGGGATGGGGATTGCCTTGGCAGATGTTGACGCGGTAGCGGACGCCGTCGTTGCCGGGGTGGGCCACCCACTGGCCGCCTGTCATGAACTGCCATTCGGTTGCCGAACGGAACGCATCGCACATGCCGCCGTGGCATCCGGCCAGACCGACCCCGTGGATCGCGACGGCATCCAGCACGGGACGCTCTTGCTGCGGTTCGATCGAGCCCATGGTCCAGATGGGAACGATGAGGTTGAGCCCGGCGAGTTTGTCTCCGTCTTCGAACGCAGCCAATGTGTCGCTGAGTTCGACGTCGAAGCCCTCGTTGC
>JACFNW010000586.1 GCA_019454665.1 Fimbriimonadaceae bacterium
AGGCTCGATGGTCCCCCCCATGGCGACGGTTTGGCCGACGTAGGCCACGGCGATCTGCCCCGGCGTGACGGCCGAGACCGGCTCGTCGAACACCAATCGCGAACGCTCGCCATCGGGCAGAAGCGTCGCGCGCTTGGCGGGCATGGTGTAGCGGATCTTGGCGTCCACGCGCATCGGACCCAAGGGCGGGACGCCCCAGACCACCTCGCCGACGGCGACTTCGCGCGTGGCCAGCGCGTCCTTGCCGCCGACGACCACGCGCCGGTTGGCCGCATCGAGGCGCAGCACGTAAAGCGGGCGATCCGAGGAGACGCCGAGTCCGCGCCGCTGGCCGATGGTGAAGTCGGGCAGCCCTTCGTGCTCGCCGAGCCGACGTCCTTCGGCGTCCACGATCTCGCCACCCTGGAACATCTCGGGCCGCTTGGAGCGCAAGAACTCGCGGTAGCCTCCCGCCTCGCTCACGAAGCAGATGTCCTGCGATTCGGGCTTGTCGGCGACCGATAGACCGAAGTCGCGCGCGATCTGCCGCGCCTCGCTCTTGCCCGAAAGCTCGCCCAGCGGGAAGTAGACGCAGCCCAACTGCGCCTGGTCGAGCATGTACAGCACATAGCTCTGGTCCTTGGAAGCCGCACGCGCCCGGAGCAACCGGTACCGGCCGTCGGCGGCGCGGCGGATGCGGGCGTAGTGTCCCGTCACCAGCAGTTCGCACCCCAATTCGCGCATCTTCTGCGCCAGCAGGTCGAACTTGACGTGCTTGTTGCACTGGACGCACGGGTTCGGGGTCCTGCCGCGCTCGTACTCCTCGACGAAGTTGTCAATGACGCTCTGGCGGAACGCGTCCTTGAAGTTGAACACGTAGTGGGGGATCCCGAGGGTCTTGGCTACGCGGCGGGCGTCTTCGACGGCCCCGAGCGAACAACACCCCGCATGGCGGGGGTCGGTCTGGCTTTCCTGCCAAATCTGGAGGGTCACGCCGACGACGTCGTACCCGCGCTTGACCATGAGCGCGGCGGCGACGCTGCTGTCCACCCCGCCCGACATGGCCACGAGGACGGGGCCGCGTGTGCGGCGGCTAGCCATTCAACTTCTTGACGAGCGTTTCGACGATGCCCGCGATGTTGTTCGGTGTGGCGGCTTCGGTCTTGTGGCCCGGCGCGAACACCAGGTAGGTGGGCGTGCGGCTGACGCCGGCGCTGTTCGCCAGTTCGATGTCGCGATAGACCGCGTTGAAGTACTTGCTCTCGGTGTCGTTCATCACGCGGCGCGCCTTGTCGGGGTCCATGCCGATGGTCTGGATCACCTTGAGCAACCCGGAAGCGGACTTGACCTGCTCCTTGTCGCTCATCATCACGGCATCCATGTACTCCCAGAACTTGCCCTCTTCCCCAGCGTACTCGGCGAGGATGGAAGCGGGCAGGCTCAGGTCGTGCCCTTCGAGCATGTAAAGGGGCAGGTGTCGGAACACGACGCGGACCTTGCCGGGGTTCGCCGTGGCCAGGTTCTTGACGTTGGGATAGTGCGTGCGGCAGTGGTCGCAGAAGATGTCGGCGAACTCGACGATGGTGATGGGCGAGTCCATATCGCCATACACGTGCAACGACGTGTTGGTGTCGGGGTTGGCGGTCGCGTAGTTCTCGATGGTGAGCGAGTCGAGCGTTTCGCGGGCGACGCCCGTCTCCGCGCCCTTGCGGTTCAGCTCTTGGCTATAGATGCCCAAGCCGCCCAGCGCGACCACGAGCAAACCGACGAACGCCAGCTTGTCGAACTTGGCGCCGAGGGTCGTGTTCGGTTCCTTCTGGGCGAGCCAAGCGTTGATCAGGAACGTGACCGACATGATCGCCGCCGACGCGAGACACCAGATGCACGTGGCGTGGATCTCGTTCAG
>JACFNW010000587.1 GCA_019454665.1 Fimbriimonadaceae bacterium
CGAGTGCGCCAGGCTGCGGCCCTCTGTTGACATCTTCGTCGAGTAGACCGGTCCTGATCTTCGAAACGCACGCGAGTGGGGCGCCCGCCGGCGCCCCACTCGCGTGTCATGGCCCTGCGGAGGAGAGGGATTAAATGGGAAGGATGGCCCGCCGCGCGTGGCGGTCGCCGGCGTAGTTCTCGTACGGGTTGACCCCGATTTCGCGGAGCATCCAGTACGCCTCGACGACGCGCACCTTGCCATCGACCAGCCGGAACCATTCTGCCAGGCGAGGCCGCGAGGGGTCGATCGCCAGCTCCAGGAGGGCATCATGCTCGCCTGCCAGCAGCCTGGTGACACGCTCGGTGCCGAACGAGGGCGCGGGCCGGGAAGCGATGAGGTCGACCAGGTTCTCGACGCCCGTCGCGATTCCAAAGACGCCATCGATGACCGTGGCCTTTTCGTGCGTCAGCTCCCTGATCCCGTCCATGTCGCCCGTGGCGATGGCAGCCAGCAGCTTCTCCATCGTCGACCTGGTGGCGGAGGCGCTCCCGCCCTTGTACCCCTGTGCGTCAGCCATCGAGGCGGACGCGGCCTTATCGAGTTCGATGTCGCGCAGCATGCCGTAGAGCCGCCGGACCGCGATTTCGCCGGCATCATTGAACTCGAGGACCTCGACGACGCGCTGCGTGAACGGCCGCCAGTCGTAGCCCTTGGCTTCGATCGTTGCCCGCACCGCGACGACGTTGTCCTGTTCGATGTACTCGAGTTCGGTGTAGTTGCAGTCGGCGTAGTCGCGCAGGAATTCCTTGTGCCAGTCGGCGATCGCGACGCTGCTCCGCAACGTTGGGCCGCGGAACGAGTGGAAGACCGCATCCGGGGCGTGACGTGCCTCGATTTCGGCGAACCGGTCGAAGTTGATGGCGGTGATGAGCGCGTTGACCGCGGGGATGTTGGACATGGTGGCCGGCACTACCTGGTGGTGGGGTCGGGCGGGATTGTAACGCGGTTCACGAACTCGGGGTAGCGAACTGGGGACGCACCCGGGGCTTCGTGGCAAACGTCTCGTTGACATCAGGTATATACTCAGTCCCCCCCCCGACGAAGCGGAGGTTGAGAGGAGGATTGAGCGTGTTGGAAGCGGGTGAGCGAATGCCCGGCGTCGCAGGGGAGCTTCAGAGGTTCTGCGTGAAGGGGCTCCGTGCCGAGCACCACCTGGTGATCGCGGCCCGAATTCATACGGGGACCACGAAGGGCGCGGCTGCGCTGTCGTCCTATTCGGAATCACAAACGAAGCGGCGCTGGGACGAGGTGAAGGACTTCGTCCTCGTGCCGCTTGGGCTCCCCCGGCACGACGACGTGTTGGCCGGGCTCTGGATTGCGCTGCACGCCGGATGTTGCACCGCGCCGTCGTTTTCGCTGCTCAGAAATGACAGCCGATTTGCGGGCGAAATTGGCTAGGCGACCATGCTGCTGCCAAGCATGATTCCGAGTTGTCGAGGGTGAAGAGTCTACGGTGCCGGGGCAGGCGCCGCAGGATCCAGTTGCCCGAGGCACAACCTGAGAGACAGAGAGGTGCGATAATGCACGTCACCAAGCGGCTACTCGGCCTGGCAGCATTGCTGTCCATTACGCTGATCGTAGGAGTTCAGGAGCAGCATGCTCAAGCCGACTCCGGGTTTCGACCTGGCGTAGTTCGAGCGGTTATTCGGGAGGAGATCACGCTAGCCGAGCTTGAACCCATCGACCTGCCAGACGGCAGCCGTTTCACACCATATCTGAAGAGGATCACGGTTGACGTGAGCCCCAGTGACCTGCGAGATGAGCGCGATAGGGTGTTGAAAGCTGCAGAAGCTGAGCTTGTCGCAGAGGGATTCCGTCCAAGTGATGCCGTCGGAAAGGC
>JACFNW010000588.1 GCA_019454665.1 Fimbriimonadaceae bacterium
GGCTCTGCCGTGGATGCTGGGACGCTCTTCCTCGAGGGGCCCGACGGTGACCGCTACCGGAAGACCGTCCTTGAGAACTACGGCCTCGCCACGATCGAGAACCACCTCAAGTGGCCGTATTGGGAGGATTGGGGACGCAAGGATGGGTTGCGGGGACTCGATTGGCTGGGTGAGAAAGGCATCCTTGTTCGGGGTCACACCCTGATCTGGCCGGGTTGGAAGGAGTTGCCCAAGGACATGCCTTCGCTGGAGAACGACCCGGCGGCGTTGCGCAAGCGGGTCCAAACCCACTTCGAGGACATCCTTGGCGTGACGCGCGGAAAGATCGTGGAGTGGGACGTGATGAACGAGCCCTACGCCCAGAACGACATGATGCGCATTCTAGGCTGGTCGGAAATGAGCGAGTGGTTCCGCATGGCGAAGCGACTCGAACCGAACGCTCGGTTGGCCGTCAACGACTACCCGCTACCCGACAGTTTGGGCGGCGGAAGCGCCCACCTCAACCACTATGCAGGGGTCATCGAAAGGCTTCTCGCGGAAAAAGCGCCGCTGGAAGCGATCGGCTTCCAGGGCCACTTCGGCGACAACGTGGTTCCCCCGGAGCGGTTGCTCGGGGGGTTGGACCGGTTTGCCAAGTACGGGCTGCCCATCGTGATCACCGAGTTCGACATCAACACCAAGGACGAGGACCTGCAGGCGCGATACATGCGGGACTTCCTGACCGCTTGCTTCAGCCACCCGTCGGTGGACATGGTGGTCATCTGGGGCTTCTGGGAGGGTCGGCATTGGTTCCCGGATGCGGGGCTTTACCGCCGCGACTGGTCGCTCCGCCCGCAGGGGCAGGTGTGGCTCGACCTGGTGAAGAAGCGCTGGTGGACCAACGCCGCGCTGACTTCCGACTCGCGGGGCGAGTCCCGTGTGTCCGGGTTCTACGGCGACTACGAGGTGGCGGTCACCGCGCCGGGGTTCAAGCCGGCCCGGATGTCGGTCGGCCACACCAAGGCGGCTCCCCTGAACCGGACCGTGGCCTTGGAGCGAGCTTAGGCCGAGTGCGTCTCTTCGCCGGCGGCATCCCGGCGTCAAAGGGGCGCTTGGCCCTGCTTCGCCTGCGGATGCGGTAGCCTTCGAACGATCGTGCAACCGCCAACGCGACGCGACGTGCTTCGGACGGGATCGGCCTTGGGCGCCTGGAGCGTCCTGGGTCCGGTGGTCCGGGCGCAACCCGAGGAACCCCCCATGAATCCCGCTCCTTTCCGCATGCTCTACGCGCCCCACTTCGGCATGTTCCGCCACCACGCCGGCGACGATGCGGTGGACCAACTCAAGTTCGCCGCCGACGAGGGCTTCCGAGCCTGGGAGGACAACGGCATGATGGGCCGATCGGTCGAGGAGCAAACGCGCATCGCCAAGGCCATGAGCGACTTGGGCATGACGATGGGCGTGTTCGTGGCGCATGCCGAATGGGGCAAGCCCATCTACGCCCTCGGCGGCAGGGAGACCATGGAGCAACTTCGCGGGGTGGCCCGCTCCGCAGTCGAAGTCGCCAAGCGAGTCAACGCCAAGTGGATGACCGTCGTCCCCGGCCCTTACGACCTGCGATTGGATTGGGACTACCAGACCGCCAACGTGGTGGACTGCCTGAAGGCGATGGCGGAAGTCTTCGAACCGCACGGGCTGGTCATGGTCTTGGAGCCCCTCAACCCGTACCGCGACCACCCCGGGATGTTCCTGTCCAAGATTCCGCAGGCGTTCCAAATCTGCAAAGCCGTCGGCTCGCCCGCCTGCAAGATCCTCGACGACCTGTATCACCAGCAGATCACCGAAGGCAACCTGATCCCGAACATCGAGAGGGCCTACTCGGAGATCGCGTACTTCCAGTGCG
>JACFNW010000589.1 GCA_019454665.1 Fimbriimonadaceae bacterium
CGTCATGCCGCGTGTGGCCGTTCTGCTCGATGCAGGCATGGTGACCGATGCCATCGCCGTGATGGACGCCAAGACGTTTCAGCGGCCCATCGTCGCCGGCTCGGTGATCGCCACCGTGGCGGTGGAGACCGAGCGCGTCGTGCTGACCGTGCGGACCTCGGCGTTCGGCCCAGCGGCACCGACGGGATCGGCCAACACGCGTTCCGTGGCGCTCGATTGCCCGACCGTGGTCACCCGAACCAGCGCCGAGAGCCAAGCCAGCGGGGGCCGACCGGACCTGACGCAAGCCAAGGTGGTCGTGAGCGGTGGACGCCCTCTGAAGGATGCAGGGACATTCGAGAAGTTGATCGGCGGCCTAGCCGATGCGCTTGGCGGCGGAGTCGGCGCGACTCGGGCAGCCGTGGACAGCGGCATCGCCCCCAACGAGGCGCAGGTCGGCCAGACGGGCAAGATCGTCGCTCCTGAACTCTACATCGCGGCGGGCGTCTCGGGCTCGACTCAGCACTTGGCAGGCATGAAGGACAGCAAGTGCATCGTCGCCATCAACACCGACGGCGACGCGCCCATCTTCGAGGTGGCCGATTTCGGCCTGGTGGAAGACTTGTACACCGCCATCCCGGCATTGATGGAGCGGCTGCGCCAGTGACCGACACCCTTCTCCTCGCGACGTGGAAGGAACCCGGCGAGGTGGCGGTGCGCGCGGCGTGGGAACGGGCCCTTGCCGGTGGCACCGTGCTCGACTCGCTCGAGCACGGACTCGCCACGGCCGAACTCGACCCCAGCCTCATGGCGATCGGCCTTGGCTCGCTGCCCAACCGCGACGGCGAACTCGAACTCGACGCCTCGATCATGATCGGTGAGACGCTCGAAGCCGGTGCCGTGTGCGCTTTGCGAGGCGTGGTGCCCGCGATCTCGGTCGCCCGCAAGGTGCTCGAAGATACGCCCCACGTGATGCTGGCCGGCGACCAGGCCCGCCGGTTCGCCATACAGAACGGATTCCAGCCGCGCAGCCTGATGACGCCCGAGAACCTGAAGGCGTACGACGCGTGGCGCGCCGACCCCAGCCTTTACGAGCGGCGCTACGTCCACAGCCTCACCGAAGGCTACGAACACCACGGCGACACGATCACGATGCTGGGCTGGCAAGCTCCGGGCCGCATGGTGGCCGCCAGTTCGACCAGCGGGCTCTCGTGGAAGATGCCGGGCCGGGTGGGCGACTCGCCCATCGTCGGTGCGGGCATCTATGCCGACGACGAGGCCGGCGCAGCAGGCGCGACGGGGTGGGGCGAGGAACTCTGGAAGGCCGCAGCGTCCTTTCAAGCGGTCGAGCACATGCGGCGGGGACTTGCTCCCCAGGCGGCATGCGAAGAGGTTGTGCGGCGCATGATGCGGCGGCAACCCCGCTCGACCTGGATGCCGTGCGTGGTGTTTGCGATCTCACCCACGGGTGAGTTTGGGGCAGCGACGACGCAGGGCGTGTTCCCCATGTGGTCGTGCCGCAACGGGGACATCGCGTTCCACGAGTTCCCGGCGCTGACCTTGGACTAAGCGCGCGCTTTGGCGGCGTCTTCGTTGTACTTCAGGTCGCCGCACCCGCCTTCGCCGCTGGGGCGCACGTGCGGTCCGTGCCGCTGCTCGGTGCCTTTCCACGCATAGGGGTCCTCGCCCGCCACCAGCACGATGTCGCGGTGGTCGGCGACGGACACGTACTGGCCCTCGGGCAGTTGGTTGCCGAACCAAGGCAGCAGCGATTCGGCGCTCATATAGTGGTTGACCAACGCCCGCCGATAGCCCGACGGCGCGTAGTTCGGCAGCGAGCGGTGGAGCGTGTAACCGTTGAAAAACACGATACTGCCCGCCTTGACTTCCACCGGCACG
>JACFNW010000590.1 GCA_019454665.1 Fimbriimonadaceae bacterium
ACCCCGGGTCCAGTTGCCATTCAAGAAACACCGAATGGCCCTGCGTCCTCAGCAACGCCATGTCGTCGCGGCTGGGCCAATAGCAGGTCCGCCATGCCAGCCGATCTTCGGGTGGGATGGACGCAGGCGCGGGTCCGTCTTGCTTGTTCTTCTGTCGTTCTTGTCCTACAGACCAAGCCGATACACCCAGCAATCCCACAAGGAGGGATCGCCGACTGGTCAAGCTCGGCCCATCTTCGGGGCAGAGTCGTACTTCTTTCGCTGTCATCAGGTCACTTTCCGTTCCGAACACGACCCTGACGCGAGCATGAACGCCCGGCTTGACGGAATGTTCAGCGAAAGTGATCCGGTTGGTCAGGGAGCTTGAACAAGGAACGGCGCATTGGCCGTCGCCGCATGCCCAGTGCCATCCGTCGCGTACAGGTAGAGCCGGTAAGGACCCGGCTTGGCGGGCGTCTCAAACTCCAGGACGGCGCGGTTGCCCGTATCCCACTGACCTACGGCCATCGGCCGCTGTTCGCCCTCTCCCGCGAACCGCGTGTCGGTCACCTCGGGCCGGAGCACCCACTTGAACGACAGCGCGTCGCCATTGGGGTCCACGACCGTCGCCTCGGCCCGCAGCTTTGCACCGGGCTTGACTTCCTTCTGGCTCCCATCGAAGTGGAAGCGCTCGACGCGCGGGGCGCGGGCGACCGGCTTGCCCGTCCAGAACGACGTCATCACGTCCACCGACTCCAGTCCCTCGCCCGAATCCAAGAACATCCCAAACCATGTCGGAGTGGTCTCCTGCTTCTCGCCCCAAAGGAAGGCATAGGTGCCGAGACAAGCGGGGTCGGCCGCGTTCGGCGCGAGGCTGTTCTGGAAGAACTGGGCCTTCTCTGTGCTGGTCTGCTCCACCGCCGCGCCCCACGGGGTCTTGGGTCGCTCCCATGGGCCTAAGGGTCCGAACTCGGTAACGATGTAGGGCTTGTCCCACCCGAGTTCCTTGAGCCGCTTGGGCAGCGAGGGCGCGCCGCCATACGAGTTGACCCCCAAGATGTCGATGTCCGGCGCGTAGCGCTTGATGTGCCCGATCTTCTGCGCGTTGACCTCCGCGACCACGGTCATCGTCGGATGGTTCGGATCGAGCGACTTGGTCATCTTGGCCAGTTCGTTCACCGCGCGCCAAAGGTCGGGCGTGTCGTTGTCGTGCTCCATCTCGTTGCCGAGCGACCAGATCAGGAGCGCGGGATGGTTTCGGTGCGCCTCGACGACCTGCCGCGTGCGGTCGAGCTGGGCTTTCACTTGGTCGGCGTTCGAGTAGTCGAGCCCCGATTTGTGCAAGAGCCAGATGCCGGCGCACACGGTCATGCCCTGACGGCTGGCGAGGTCCAGGTCGAGGCCCAGCCGTTCCGCGCCCCATGTGCGGAACGAGTTCGCCCCGCTGCGCGCGGCGTATTCGGCTCGGAACGTTCCGCCGACACCCTTGACGCGATAGGGCGCGCCCGCGCGCATCAGCGTCCAACCCTCGCCGACTCGTTCGATCGTCACTTTCTTGGCCGTCGTCGGTTGACTCATCAGGGACATTCCGGAGGCCAGCAGCAGCAAGGCAGACCACATGGCATGATTATATGCGAAACGTTTCGCAAGTGTTGCCAGCGGCGCCAGGTTGCCATCGCCTGACCGGGCTCTTCGATGGGTCATTTTGCACAACCGTTCTGACCGGCGGGCCGTACGCCTCCGCGACTCCAGCCCAGGGCAACGCGTAGAATCCAGCCGTGCCCTTCCGACCCTTCGATCTCCCGAGCGGACACCGTTTGAACAATCGGCTCGTCGTCGCCCCGATGACGACCTACTCTTCTCTGCCCAACAGCGACATCGCCCCCGACGAGTTG
>JACFNW010000591.1 GCA_019454665.1 Fimbriimonadaceae bacterium
CACCGTGTAGTTGCGCGACTCGTTCGCCGCGAACACGCGCGAGAGGTCGGTCGCCGGGGAGAGGAGCGCCAGCGCGGCCAGTGCGATCATGATTCGTTCCTACGTCCGGCGGGCCACTCCAGCACCACGCTCTTTCCGGCACGGACCAAGAGGCCGAACCCGCCCGCAAACGGCTCGACGTCCGCGTTGCTCACGCGATCGGGCACCGACCCCTCGACCCGGCAGCGGCGATCCGCGTCGGCGCGAATCTCGGCCCGGACCAACCGGCCTTCACTCCAGGAAAGGTCCACCTCGAGGCCGCCGCGTGCCCGCAAGCCGCGAACCGAGCCCGAGGGCCACTGCTTGGGCAGTGCCGGCAGCAGGGCCAAGGCATCTCGGTGGCTTTGGAGAAGCATCTCGGCCACCCCCGCTGTGTAGCCGAAGTTGCCGTCGATCTGGAAGGGCGGATGCGCGTCGAACAGGTTCGCATAGATCCCGCCGCCGCCCCGATAGTTGGTGTCGGACGTGTCCACGAGCGTCAGCAATCGCCGCACCATGCCGTAGGCTCGCTCGGAGTCGTGCAGCCGCGCCCACAGGCACAGCCGCCAGCCCATGCCCCAACCCGTTGCGTCGTCGCCTCGGATGTCCATGGTCCGGCGCACGGCTTGGGCCAGGAGGGGCGTGCCGCCGGGCGTGATCTCGTCGCCGGGGTATGCGGCGTAGAGGTGGGAGAGGTGGCGGTGGGTCACCTCGGCCTCCATGAAGTCGTCGGCCCATTCCTGCAGTTGGCCCCGCGCCCCGACCTGGTAGGGGAGGATGCGCTCGCGGGCCTCCCGCAGGCGGGTGGCGAACTCGCGATCCACACCCAAAATCTCGCTTGCGCGGATGCAGTTGGAGAACAGCTCTCGCGTGATCGCCAGATCCATGGTGGCGCCGATGCCCGTCGAAACCGTCCGACCGTCGGGCGTCCGGAAGGGAAGTTCGGGAGACGTCGAGGGGGCTGTGACCAGATACGGCCGTCCCTTGGCGTCCTTCGGCGCCTCGGCGCGACCGTCTTCGACCAGCCAATCGAGGCAGAACTCGGCAGCGCCGCGCATCACGGGCCACATCTTGGCGAGTGCTGCTCGATCCAAGCTGAATCGGTAGCTTTCCCACAGGTGCTGGCACAGCCAAGCGCCTCCGTAAGGCCAATTCGCCCAGACGGGGTCGCCGGTGAGTTCGCCGACGGGCGACGTGTGCCGCCAGAGGTCCGAGTTGTGGTGCGCCACCCAGCCCTTCATGCCGTAGTGCTCGCGGGCCATGCGCGTCCCCGGGGCGACCAACTCCTGCGCCATGCGGAGCAGCGGCTCGTGGCACTCGGCCAAGTTGGTCGTCTCGGCGGGCCAGTAGTTCATCTCGGCGTTGATGTTCAGCGTGTAGTTCGAGCTCCAAGGCGGCCGAACGTGGTGGTTCCAGATGCCCTGCAGGTTGGCGGGCTGCGTTCCGGGCCGCGACGATGCGATCATGAGATACCGCCCGAAGTGGAACAAGAGGGCGGGAAGCGAAGGGTCGTTGTCCTGGTGGAACGTCCGGATGCGGACATCGGTGGGACGCTCGGCGCCCGGCCCGGCCGGCAGGTCCAGGCGGCACCGGTCGAACAGGCGGCCGTAGTCGGCCATGTGCGCCCGCAGAAGCGAGTCGTAGGACGCACGCATCGCCTTGTCGAGTTGGCTCGAGGCCCTGGCGACGGGGTCGGGGCCGAGGCGTTGCGGCGTTTGGGCGTCTACGAAGCTCGTTGCTGCGGTGAGGATCAGCACGGCTTCGCTCGCGCCTTCGATGCGCACGCTGTCCCCTTGCGGCACCACGCGGCCGCCCGTCAAGCGAATGCCCAGTCGCGATGCGAAGCGCAGCCCCT
>JACFNW010000592.1 GCA_019454665.1 Fimbriimonadaceae bacterium
CGCCGAACACGGTGAAGTCCTGGCTGAACACGAACACCAGCCGGCCGTTGATCATGCCGTAGCCGGTCACCACTCCGTCGCCCGCCACCTTGTTTTCCGCCATCCCGAAGTCGGTGCATCGGTGCTCGACGAACATGTCCCACTCTTCAAAGCTGTCTTCGTCCAGCAGAATCTCGAGGCGTTCGCGGGCGGTGAGTTTTCCTTTGGCGTGCTGCTTGGCGATTCGCGCTTTTCCGCCGCCGAGGCGCGCGGCTTCGCGCTTCCTCTCGAGCTGCTGGATCATGTCTTTCATGGAGTGTTTCTCAGGGCTGCTCCGAGGTCGGGCGTCTTCGGTATACCAGAGGCATCGGGTTGGGGCCGCAGAATTGGGCTCAGTTGAACAGGTCCAAGAGACGCCTGGCCGCGACCGAGGCCGCCACCCTGCCCTCGCGGACCTCGTCGGAGAGGGACGTCAGTGCCGCGCGAACGTCCGGATGCCGCCGGAAACGCTCCCGCAAACCAGCCTCGATCCGCTCCCACATCCACGACTGGTCTTGCGCGCGACGTCGTTGCTCGAACCCGCCGGAGGATGTCTGGACCTCGCGAAACCGGCAAGCCGCCTGCCAAAACTCCTCCATGCCCGTGCCATCGAGCGCCGAAACCTGAAGCACTTCGGGGCGCCAAGCTTGGTCGCGATGCCCCATGATCTTGAGGGCGCTCACGAACTGCGACCGAGCCCCGGTGGCGGCATCCGCGTCCAGATCGGCCTTGTTGACCACGATCAGGTCGGCCAATTCGGTCACGCCGCGCTTGATCGCCTGCAGGTCGTCGCCCGCGTTGGGCAGTTGCAGCAACACGAACAGGTCGGTCATCCCCGCGACGGCGGCCTCGCTCTGGCCAACGCCCACGGTCTCGACCAGCACGACCGTAAAGCCCGCCGCCTCGCACAACCGGATGGCCTCGCGGGTCTTGTCGGCGACCCCGCCCAGCGTGCCCGAAGATGGACTGGGCCGGATGAACGCCCGCGGGTCCATGCTAAGCCGTTCCATGCGGGTCTTGTCGCCCAGAATGCTGCCGCCCCCGACCGCCGAACTGGGGTCCACGGCCAGCACGGCCACCCGTTCGCCCCGCTCGATCAGGAGCAGCCCCAGGGCTTCGATGAACGTGCTTTTGCCGACGCCGGGCACGCCGCTGATGCCGATGCGGAACGCATTGCCGCTGTGGGGAAGCAGGGCGTTCAACACGTCGTCGGCGCGTTGCCGATGGTCCTCCCGCGTGGATTCGATGAGCGTGATGGCTTTGGCGAGGGCGCGACGCCTCTCAGGGCCATCGGGACCGAGAATGGCTTGAATGAGCCCGTCATCGGCGGGAAGGGAAGCGTTGCTCAGCGCGCCGACACCTTCCGGATTTGCTCCAACACGTCCTTGGCGCTGGCAGGGATCGGGGTGCCCGGCCCGTAAATGCCCTTGACCCCCGCGTCGAACAGGAACTCGTAGTCCTGGTGCGGCACCACGCCGCCGACGAACACCACGATGTCGCCCCCGCCCTGCCGCTTCAACTCCTCGATGATCGCGGGCACCAGCGTCTTGTGGCCCGCCGCGAGCGTGCTCACCCCCACGGCGTGAACGTCGTTCTCGATGGCTTGGCGCGCGCACTCCTCGGGCGTCTGGAACAGCGGACCCGTGTCCACGTCGAAGCCCAGGTCGGCGAACGCCGTCGCGACCACCTTCGCGCCGCGGTCGTGGCCGTCCTGGCCCAGCTTGGCGATCATCACCCGCGGCCGGCGCCCCTCCTGCTCGGCGAACGCCGCGATCTCGCCCTTGAGTCTTTCCCAGCCCTGCGCCGAGTCGTATGCAGCTGCGTACACGCCAGTCACCTTCTGCGTATCGGCGC
>JACFNW010000593.1 GCA_019454665.1 Fimbriimonadaceae bacterium
CGGCCGAAGGCCTCGCGTTGCTTGGCGTAAGCGAGCCCAAGGTCGAAGGCCTTCCCCGCAACGCCCAGCGAAGCTGCCGCGATGAGAACTCGACCCCGGATGAGCACGTCGAGGATGGCCTCCACGGTGGAGCCCTCGGGCGGCGACAGTCGACGGGACTCGTCGAGACGAACGTTGTCGAACACCAGTTCCCCGACCTGTGACGACCGGCAGCCGAGCTTCTCCAGTGTGCGTTCGCAGCTGTATCCCTCGTCTCCGGCCTCGACGACGAAGACAGCGAACTGATCATCCCCCTGCTTCGCGACGACGCCGATCGCCCCGGCGATCGGACCGTTGGTAATGAAGGTCTTGCGCCCGTTCAGCACGAACGAATCGCCGTCCTTTCGAACGCTGGTCCGAATCGAACGAACATCGGATCCAGCATCCGGCTCGGTCACAGCCCACGCGGTGATGAGCTCGCCGGCCAGCGCAGGTCGAAGCCAGCGATCCTTCTGCTCGACCGAGCCATGCCGCGCGAGATAGGCCGTCCCGATCTGACCTTGGATGCCGAGGCCCGCAGCGATTCCCGCACAGACTCGCGAGACTTCCTCACGGAAGATCATGTCGGGGAGTAACCCGGCTTCCGATCCGCCCCACTCCGAGTCGAACTGGAGCCCGAGCAGTCCGAGGTCGCCAGCCCGCTTGAACAGCTCGATGGGGAACGTGCCCGTCTGCTCAGCGTGCTCCGCGAGCGGCGCCACGTCGCGCTCGGCGAATGCGCGCGCGGAACCCCTGAAATCTTCCACCTCGGAGGGAAGCTGGAAGAGTCCATCCAGTTCCCTGACCTGGGTTGCACTCATCTGGTCTGTTCCGTCTCTCGTTCGTTCATCATTTCGCTGTGAACTGCGGGGGCCGTTTCTCCGCGAAGGCGCGGGGGCCTTCGGCGGCATCCGCCGTTCCGAACAGGGCCTTGCTGAGCCTCTGTTCAAGATCCAAAGCCTCCTCGATCGGAAGGTGTTCTCCCTCCGACAGCGCCTTCTTCGCCGCGCGCACGGCGAGCGGCCCGTTGGCTGCAATCGTCTGCGCCAGCTCGAGGGCGGCCGGCATCAGTTCCTCCGCGGTGGTCACCCGGTTGACAAGCCCGATCTCGTAGGCACGTGCCGCGCTGATCGGTTTAGCGGTCATGAGCATCTCGAGAGCGATAGCACGGGGTACGCCGCGCACGAGCCGCTGTGTGCCGCCGCCTCCGGGGAGCAGCGACCAACGCGCCTCTGTGAGTCCGAGCATGGCGTGATCGGCGGCAATACGTAGGTCGCATGCCAATGCGAGTTCGAGCCCCCCGCCGAACGCAACACCGTTGATGGAGGCAAGGATCGGCTTGTCGGTGTGGAAGTCTCGTGTGATGAATCCGAAGGGCGGCGGGTTGTAATCGGGATCGGAACGAACGGCGGGATCCATTTCCTTAAGATCCCCACCGGCACTGAAAGCCTTGTCGCCACTGGCGGTGAGGATGGCGACCCAGGCGTCGTCGTCTCGGGCGAAGGCCGTGAAAGCCTCTTCCAGTCCGGCCCTCGTAGCGCGGTCTATCGCGTTGCGAGCTTCGGGCCGGTCAATGGTGACCACTCGGACCTTGCCATGATTTTCGATGCGAACCGCCATAATGAATCTCCTTGCGTTGAATGATGTCTCTGGGAAGTGCGCCGGCGAGGGTCAAGCCGCTGGTCTAGCTCTTGGTCTCCGGATACTCATACCAGCCGGAGCCTGTCTTCCTCCCGAGTTGTCCGGCCGCGACCCTCGCGACCAGACTCGGCGGCGGGGCGAAGCGCTCCCCATAGGCCTCGCGGAGATTCCGGGCGCCCTGCAAAGCGATATCCAGCCCGTTGTAGTCATT
>JACFNW010000594.1 GCA_019454665.1 Fimbriimonadaceae bacterium
AGTACACGGAAAACACACGGTGCGCCTATCCCGTGGACTTCATCGAGGGCGCCGTGATCCCCAGCAAGGCGGGTCACCCCAAGAACATCATCTTCCTCACCGCCGACGCGTTCGGCGTGTTGCCCCCTATCAGCCGTCTGACCCCCGAGCAAGCCATGTACCAGTTCCTGAACGGGTACACGGCAAAGGTCGCGGGAACCGAGGCGGGCGTCACCGAGCCGCAAGCCACGTTCTCCACGTGCTTTGGCGCGCCGTTCCTGCCGCTTCGCCCGAAGGTGTATGCCGACCTGCTGGGCAAGAAGATCTCCGAGCACGGAGTCAACGTTTGGCTCGTCAACACGGGTTGGACCGGCGGCGCGTACGGCATCGGCGCACGCATGAAGCTCGCGTACACGCGGGCGATGATCCGCGCCGCGCTCGATGGCAGCCTCGCAACCGTTGAGACCGTGACCGACCCGATCTTTGGCTTGGCGATCCCCACCAGTTGCCCCGGCGTGCCAAGCGAAGTGCTGGTGCCGCGCAACACGTGGCGAGACCCCGAGGCTTACGACGCCCAGGCCAACAAGCTCAAGGCGATGTTCGAAGAGAACTTCCGCAAGTTCGCATAGGCTCATGCTCGCCTCCGCGTCGCGCTCGATCCTTGCCGTGGTCGACCTTCAACCGTCGTTCCTGAACGGCATCGTGGGAGGCGCCGGGGCCTTGGCTCGTTCGACGTTCCTGGTGGAATGTGCCCGCCTGCTCGAAGTACCCATCGTGGCCACCGAGCAATACCCCATGCGCATGGGAGGCACCGAGGAAGCGCTTGCCGCGATCTTGGACGCCTCCGGCTCGCCCCGCATCGGCAAGTTGCGGTTCGCTTGCGCGGGGTGCGAGGATTTCGATGCCGTGCTGGACGCCAGCGGTCGGAAGCAGGTCGTCTTGTGCGGCATCGAGACGCATATCTGCGTCACCCAGACAGCGCTCTTGCTGCGGGAGCGGGGTTTCGACGTACTGGTGGCCGCCGACGCCGTCGCCGCACGCTCCGTGCTGGCGCACGACATCGGCCTCGCGCGGATGCGGCAATCGGGCGTGCAGATCACGCACACCGAATCCGTGGTGTACGAGTGGATGCAGACCGCCAACCACGAGCGGTTCCGCGACGTGCTGAAGTTGGTCAAGGGCGGCTAGCGAAGCCACCCTCCACAAGAAACAAGAACTCCCCCTTCGACGAAGGGGGAGTTCTTTGCTTTGGACTGCCCGAGAGGGCTTACTCTTCGTCTTCGAAGCCTGCCTCGTCCTCGACCATTTGCATGAGCGAGTGCGGGAAGGCCAGATCCGAATCCTCTTCGAGCCCCGAGTCGTCGGCGTCAATGAGCGACGTGAGCGACTTCTGAGCCCACTTCGGCGCGGATTCGGCGAGCAGTTCGACGTCCTGGTACTGCTTGAGGCCCGTGCCGGACGGGATGAGCCGTCCGATGATCACGTTTTCCTTGAGTCCGACCAGGTTGTCGCGCTTGCCGCGAACCGCCGCTTCGGTCAAGACGCGCGTCGTCTTTTGGAACGAAGCCGCCGAGAGGAACGAATCGGTCGCCAGAGACGCTTCGGTGATGCCGAGCAGAATCCAGTCGGCCGTCGCCTCCTTGGCGTCGCGCTCGACGTTTTCGCCCGTGACGGGGTCGACGTACTTGATCTTCGCCCCCGATTCGATGCGCTGCCGCACCTTCTCGTTCTCGCGAGCGAGGCGGAAGCGGTCCACGATCTGACCCGGCAAGAACGGGGTGTCGCCCGGTTCGCGGACTCGACGCTTGCGCAGCATCTGTCGGATGATGACTTCGATGTGCTTGTCGTTGATGTCCACGCCTTGCGCCTTATACACGGACTGCAGGTTCT
>JACFNW010000595.1 GCA_019454665.1 Fimbriimonadaceae bacterium
TAAGACGTCACATTGAGGCGATTGGGCATCCTGCAAAAGGGGAGATAGTGCAGATGTCTTGCGATCAGATGCGTTTGCTTTGCCATGGCCTATTCCTTGGGCTGGTCCCAAAGAGTGCCGAACTTTTTTGACCCATTTTCCTGCATAGATTCAGATGGTGGAGATGATGGGATTCGAACCCACGGCCTCTGCAGTGCGATTGCAGCGCTCTCCCAGCTGAGCTACATCCCCACCCGGGGAGACGCACCCATTATACCGCGCCCGAGCCCCGCACGCCAGACCCGCCCGACCGATCGAGCCTGAGATACACTCGCGCCATGGGCCTCGGCTACCAAGACACACCCCTCATCCCCGGCACCAACTGGCACGTCCACGACGGCGAGCGGCCGCAACCCCGCGTCGTCGCACCAGGAACCGCCGGCTCGCCCCCCTCGGACGCCGTCGTCCTCTTCGATGGCGCCAGCCTCGACGGCTGGGAGGGCAACGGCGGCTCCGCAGCCTGGCGCATCGAAGGCGACGCCATGGAGGTCGTCCCCGGTACGGGCAACATCCGCACCAAGGCCCACCTCGGCGACTGCCAACTCCACCTCGAATTCGCCGCGCCCACCGTGGTCAAGGGCGAAAGCCAGGGCCGAGGCAACAGCGGCGTGTTCCTCATGGGCCTCTACGAGTTGCAGGTGCTCGACTGCTTCCAGAACCCCACCTATCCCGACGGCACGACCGGCGCGGTCTACGGCCAATACCCGCCGCTGGTGAACGCCTGCCGCGCCCCCGGCGAATGGCAGACCTACGACATCGTGTGGGAAGGGCCCCGCTTCGATGGCGACGCTCTGGTCCGCCCGGCCCGCGTCACGGTGTTCCACAACGGAATCCTGCTGCACCATGCCGTGGAGCTTCAGGGGCCGACCCAGCACCGAACGACCGCCCATTACGCCCCGCACGCCGAAACCGGACCGCTCGAACTGCAAGACCACGGCGACCTGGTCCGCTTCCGAAACATCTGGTACCGACCGCTCACGGGCTACGACGCGGGCTGATCGGCTAGCATATCGGCGGACGTGAGCGAACACAACCCGCCAACGACGCCTCAGGCCGGACTCGCTCCGGAGGCGCTCGCTCACGTCCGCCACGAGCTTCGCACCCCCCTCAACGCCATCATCGGCTACAGCGAGATGCTGTTCGAGGAGTTGGAAGACCGCGGCCTGACCGACCTGCAGGCCGACGTCGAGAAGATCCGCACCTCCGGCTCGCGCCTGCTCGCCATGATTGATACGCACCTGCGGCCGGGCCATTCGCCCGCCGAGGCCCCCGATGCGAGCCGGGCCAAGCGGGTCGCCGAAGAGGTCCCCGAGGTCATGCCCGCCGACGAAGCGGGCACGGTGCTGGCCATCGACGACATCCCCGAGAACCTCGACCTGCTGGCGCGGTACCTGGGGCGTCTGGGTCACCGCTCCCTTGTGGCGCAAGATGGCCCCGAAGGCTTGCGGCTGGCTCTGGAACAAGGCCCCGACGTGGTGCTGCTGGACGTGATGATGCCGGGGATGGATGGTCACGAGGTGCTGGCCCGCCTGAAATCCGACCCGCGCACGCGCGACATCCCCGTGCTCATGGTCTCGGCGCTCGACCAGTTGGATGCCGTGGTGCGCTGCATCGAGGCCGGGGCCGAGGACTACCTGCCCAAGCCGTTCAACCCCGTGCTGCTCCGCGCGCGCATTGGGGCGTGCCTGGAAAAGAAGCGGCTGCGCGACCAAGAGCTGCGGCACCTGGAGCAAATCCGCGTGGAGCAAGCCAAGTCGGAGGCGTTGCTGCTCAACATCCTGCCCGAGAGCATCGCGGGCAGGCTCAAGGCGGGCGAATC
>JACFNW010000596.1:0-1108 GCA_019454665.1 Fimbriimonadaceae bacterium
CGGCGAACTGGTGGACGACCTGCCGGCAGGCGCCCCCGTGTTCCTCTGGGTGGGCGGCCTCGGCTACTGGTTCGACACGGATGACCGGCGGTATGTGCGGCACCGGATGCTGCGGACGGACTTGGGGAGTTGGATGCAACTGGACCCGCTGTGGCCCGGACTTGTCAAACGATACCGTGGCCGCGTTGCCGGGCCCAAGTTGCCGAGCACCGCATACCCCTCGTCGCCTTCGAGTTTCGGAGATCGTACCGGGCTTCGCCCAGCGCACTTCATCGGCGGGCAGGAGTCGTGCTGCAAGAAGCCCGTGGATTGCCAGAACCTGTGCTTACGGGAGTACCTTCGGGACGATTTGCGTGAGTGCGTCAGAAAGTGCACCAAGAGATTCATCAACCCCGTCTGCCTTTCGATTTGTCTTTGGGAGGCTCGGAACGAGTTCCTCTCCTGCGGTTTCTGTTGCATCTTGACTCAGGGAGACGTGAACTGCGTCGACGAGGAAGGTGGCCATTTGGGTCCTTGCGATTACATAGGAGGCGTATAGTGATTATGAAGCCAATGACGAAATGGTGGTTCTCAGCAATTGTTCTGATTGTTCTGGGAATGGTTGGTTGTTTCAACTACGATCCGTATCCGGACATCGACATGGACGCATCCGTTGCGAAGCTCCGCTATGGCATGACCCACGAGGAGGTGTTCCAGGTTACCGGAAAGCGGGCTCCCGTAAGCAGGTCTTATGGCGCCAACGATGAGACGCATGTGGGTTATGATGACGTCCGGAGCGAGTGGTGCTTGAACCTAGGGTTTCAGCATGGTCGGCTCTATCACGCCAGCAAGGTCTTGTTTCACGATACCGGCAAACAGAAACAGGAGATACCCTTGCCAGGCGCTCCCGTCCATGGCACTCGCGCCGACGACTATCCTGCAGAGGGGTTGAACAACTGACGAATCGCTGGGGGGCAGTCGTCTCGTACGCTTACGACGAGGCGAGCAGGTTGAAGACGATGGTCACTCCCGCAGGCGAGTGGTACACGCAGCAGTATCCTTCGTGCCCTACGACACGCTCTGCGGATTCGCGGCGCAAACTAGAGGTTTCTCGTCCCTGGCTCACGGT
>JACFNW010000596.1:1118-1854 GCA_019454665.1 Fimbriimonadaceae bacterium
CGCCTCTGGGAGGCATATCCGGAATTCCAGAGGTGTCTCCCTTGTTGCCAGCGCAACGGCGCATGTATCGATAATGACCCCGCTGTAGCGGCCTGCGTTCGCGAAGATGCATTTGATGTAGAAGATGTCGCGGAAGCCATCGACCGCTGGAGACTCCGGGGTTCCAGCAAAAGCACGTTAGAGGTTTGCCGAATGAAGAAGTCACCCTGCCTAAGCCGAATGTCGTTGACTCGCAGTCCAATCTCCAAGATGGGATCACACGCCATCGTGAGGCTTGTTCTCTGTTCGCACTTCGCTTTGGTAGCTGCTTGTGGCACCAGAAGTAACGCGGCGGATGTTGAAGCACTCCATCGCGATTTGCCTGGACTCAAAGGCGTTGCGATCGTAGATGCATTGCGTGACAATGAATCAGTGTTAGTGTATCACGTCAATGTAGATGGAAGTTTGGAATCCGTGACAGAGACAGTCAGGGCCGGCAAGTTTCAGGACTTTTCCGTTCGGCCATTGCCAAGCAGGTTTTCCAGCGGCACAATGCTTGCTAGAACGGCGCAAAAGGGCGAAATCCGGTACGTGATCATTAGTTCAGGACGGTATAGGCCGCTGGGGACGGCAAGGCCGTATCCAGAGGGAAGCGAATGTTGCTCGCTTACCATTTCATATCAAGTGGATTGAGAGCGCCGACTTCAGGTCATATTCAGCGCATGGGGTCTCGCATGGAAACGAACTCGCTCCCAAT
>JACFNW010000597.1 GCA_019454665.1 Fimbriimonadaceae bacterium
GAACCCGTTGCGAAACACGCACAGGGCACCGAACGCCCGTCGGGCAGGCGGGCTCAGCAGTTGGATGCTCCATTCGAGCGTCGCCGCCAGCGAACGGTGGCGCTCGGCGCGGTCCAGTTCGTCGGACTCCAACAGCCCGAAGCGGTCTTCGATCCGCCGCAGCAAGTCGCCCACGGTCAGGTCGGACAGGCGAGACGCCGCCAACTCGATGGCGAGCGGAATGCCTTCGAGAACGTGGCACAACGCCCGCGCGTCGGCCAGGCCGGGCCCGCCAAGATCCAGCCGAGCCCCGGCGAGTTCGCTGCGGTCCAAGAACAGCCCGAGTGAGGGACTCGGCCCCTCGTCGCCGTCCTCGACTCCGAGCGGAGGAACCTGGATGCGGCACTCTCCTTGCAGATGCAGCGCGGAACGGGAAGTGCAAAGACACGCGACGCACCCAACGCGTTCGAGAAGCGTGCGGATGGCGAGCGCCCCATCCTGCCCGAGATGCTCGAGACCGTCCAACACCAACAGGGCGGGGCGACTTCCAAGCACCAGCCCGATCGCGTGGAACAAGTCGCGAGGCGGGCTCTGGGTGACCCCCAACGCAGACAGCACGCGATCGGGCAGCAGTTCCGCTCGATCCACGCCGCCCATGGGCACCCACCACACGCGGCCGCCCAGAGGTTTCGCCATCCGGTGGGCGATCTCGACAGCCATGCGGGTCTTCCCGATTCCCCCTGGCCCGATGAGGGTGACGAGCCTGCGGCGCTGCTGGAGAAGTTGGGCCTCGATCGTCGCCGTCTCCTCCTTCCGACCAAAGAATCGGGTGAACCCGCTGGGAAGGTTCGATGGGGCGAGAAGGTCCCTGAGGCGTCCGCCCGCTTCGTCCTCCAGCTCGCGTTTGAGCGAAGCCGAAGTCTCGGAAGGCGGGGTCTTCAGTTCCGTTTGGAGGATGCGCTCCATCAGCGCGTATTGGTGGAGCGCGGCGGCGATGTTGCCGCTCCGCTTGAGTGCCAGGACGATCAGCCGGTGGGCGTCCTCGTTCAGTTCGTCTGCGGCCAAGACCAGGCGCGCCGTCTCGACGGCTCGGGTCGGTGTCCCCCGATCCAAGTACATTCCTGCAAGGGCCAGGGCAGCCTCTGCTCGCTGAGCGGCCAGTGAATCGCGTTCGAGCAGGACCCACTCGTCGTAAAAGCCTTCGAGGAGCGGCTGCGCACCCAGCCGCACGCAAGCCTCCAGATCCTCCAAGCGGGGGCCTCCTGAGGAACGGGCCTGATGCCATTGGCGCTGAAACTCGGCCACGTCGGTGCCCACGGCGTCGGGGAGCATGCCCACCGAAACGCGATCCCACTTGAGAATCGCCGAAGCATGCTCGCCGAGCAGTTCCCTGATGGCGCTGAGCGCCACACTGAGGCTGTTGCGACCTCCATCGCGAGCTTCGGGCCAGAAGAGATCGGCCAGGACTTCCCTCGGCACCGACCGACCCGCGCGATACGCCAGGTAGGCGAACAGCGAAGCGGTCTTGCGGGTGCGCCACGGGCCCACGGGCTCGCCACCGATGGTGACGGACAGCGTCCCGAACATCCGAACCATGCAGATGGGTGCGTCCATGAGGCTCGTGACCGCCATTCTACGACGTTCGCGCCTAGCGCGCGAAGCGGGGGTACTTGTCGATGGACTCGCGACCCTCGACCACGTTCGAGAGAAAACGCCCCACCCAGGGACCGAACTTGAACCCGTGCCCGCTGCACACGGACGCCCAAAACACGTTGCCTTCCAGGGCGCCGAACCGGAAGTCCTCGTCCGGCGTGCGCGTATAGAGGCACCCCTGAGCGCCTTCGATCTCGATGTCGTGCAGCCCGAA
>JACFNW010000598.1 GCA_019454665.1 Fimbriimonadaceae bacterium
AGAGAGGCCCTGGTCGGGCGAAGCCAAGACGAGCCGCGCAGACCGTGGCACCCCCCAGCACTCCTGGTCCGACTCGCCGCCGTCCTCAAACGAGGCTCGCCTTGGCACGACGGGCCCGCTGGGACTTGACAATGCTCCATACCATCTCAGCCAGACGCCGCCGAACGGCGAGCGTCCGCATGTGGTGGGCAAGCGGCTGGCAGGTTGAATCGTGCGCCTCTCGGACCACGTGCCCACCACTTGTGCGCCACCCGCCGACGCGTGGGGCGAAGTGAACGCCGCCCGACCAAGGAACCGAACCGCCGCGCGGCGAACACAGCAAGCGATGCCAGCCTACACGTTCGCACCGATCCGGCCCGAGCAATGGCCCGAGGCGCTCGCCCTCTGGGAGAAGGTCTTCGGCGTCGGCGCATGGCTGTTCGATTCGCTCCACAAAGGGACCGAGCGACGCAACCCCGAGCACACCCGAGTCGCCCTAGACGAGGATGGAAGGATCGTCTCGGCCGTGGACGTCTTCCTTCGCGAAATGAACGACGCCCAAGGGCAGCCGAAACTCGTCGGCGGGATCGGCAGCGTGGCCACGCTCGAAGAGCACCGCAAGCAAGGGCTATCCGGCCACTTGCTGGAACAGGCCACCGAGGTGATGGAGCGCGAGGGGTGCGCATGGTCGTTCCTGTTCACGGGAGTCCACCACCACTACGAGCGGTACGGTTGGTTCAAAACGCCCTTGCGGTACAAGGCCAGCCCGATCCTCGAACAACCCGATGGCGAAGGGCGGGAGCTTTCCCACGGCGAGATCCGAACGTTCCTCCCCCGGCTCGCCGAGCTTTGGCGGGCCGACCACGGCGCGCGTCCGCTGGGGAACCGGCGCACTCCGCTCTACTGGGAGCACGCGATCTACGCGCGCATGACCCGCCCCGAGCGTCGCGTGGTGGCCGACGCCTTGATGCGGGCCTATGTGGTCGTGCAGTACGACGAGTCGTCGGTGGCCGTGCTGGAGGCGGCGGGCGACCGGGGCGTGTTGGCTCGGTTGCTGGGCGGCGTGGCGCTGGAAGCCCTGATGCGGGGACTCTCGCAAGCCACGTCCCACCTGCCCGAGGAATCTTGGTGCGATCTTGCGCTGCTGTCGCTGGGCAACGCGTGGACCAGCGCCGAGGCGCCTTGGGCGATGTCGCGTGCCGTGGTCGAGGGACCGGAGACGATCACCGCCGCGTTCGCCGCTCCCGGGGCGCAGCACTCCCCTCTGGACGACTTTTAGGGCACCGAGGCCCCGGGGAACCCCAGTTCGGGCAAGACGTGCTCTGCGAAGTGGCGCAGGCTGCCCGTGGCGAAGTCGGCACCCGCTGCAAGGAACCTTTCAGGCTCGTGGCCGACGCAGAAGCCGCCGGCACCCACCCGATAGCCGCCGATCGGCTTCTGCGCGGCGAGTTGCCTGAGGAGCGCGAGGCACGCCTCCTCGCTTTCGGTGCAGCCGCAGCTGACAAGAACCAGGTCCGGCCGATGCTTCCACACTGCGTCGAGGAACGCTTCCTCGGGCACGTTGGCCCCCAGGAAACGGCAGTCCCAACCCAGCGAGCGCAGCGTGTCGCTCACCATGCGCAGGCCGAGCGAGTGGAGGTTCCCCGCCGAACACCCCAGAATCGCGCGGAGGCCGTTGGATGCCATCGGGGGTCGGTAGTGCAGCGATCGGGCCATGGCACGCTCCGTCACGGCGCTGGCCAGATGCTCTTGGCCTTCGTCAATCTCACCGCTCATGTACCGCTCGCCCACCACGCCCATCGCGGGGCCGAACAGGTCGCAGGCCAAAGTGAGCAAGTCGACGCCGTTGGCCAGCAAACCGTC